>JBDRTC010000283.1:0-3646 GCA_043824335.1 Planctomycetota bacterium
TCGACGGCCTGCTCATGGCCGGCCGCTGCATCAGCGGCGATTTCAACGCGCATACGAGCTACCGGGTCACGGGGAACGCCGTGACACTGGGGGAAGCAGCGGGGAAAGCCGCGGCGATCGCCGCGGGCACGAAGCCGCTGCCGCGGGAGGTCCCATGGGCGGAAATCCGCGAAGCCGTCCCGCTCGCAGAAAAAACGGAGCCTCAAGAAGCATGAACGTCAAGAAGCTGATCGACTTGCTCAAGCGATTCGACCCGGAGGCCGAGGTTCGTCTCTCGGTCAGCATGCCCGGTCGGGTGATCGAGACGCACGAAAAAATCTGGGTCGCCGACTACGGGGGCGGCCCCCAGATCGGCGCGGCGTTGGACTTCCGCGGGTTCCACGTCTACGTCGGTTGCGGGATAGAGCAGTTCGTCAGAGAGATCCCCGACCGGGTTCCGATCGACCTGGGACAGTACGACAGCCCGGAAATCGCTGCCAAGGTCCGTGACTTCTACGTCTTCCACACGGGTCTCGAAGAGCCCCTGAGCGACCCCGATTTCGACTACGAAAGCTGGATCCCACCACGGACCACGTCGGGCGAGTACAACGAACACATCGCGCGCCTCCTCCGAGAGAAACTCCTGCGCGAATAGCCCCCGAAAAGCGGGCAATCGGGAATAATCGCTGCGGGTCCGCGGTCCAAGTAAGTGGTCCACTCTGTTGTGGTGCCCCGAGGATCACTTTGTCATCTGCCTGCGGGATGATGTCCCGGCGAGGGGTTGTTTGAAATGAGTGTTGATCGTGGCGATGCGCCGTCAGCCGTCGACATCTCTGGTGCGGGAGACCGAATGATCGGCTGGGTTGCCCTCGCGCTTGGCGTCCTGATCGGGCTCGTCGGGGGAGCGATCGGTCTATTCGTCGGTGTTGCGTTTGCGATGATGGGGGGCAATGTCGTTCACTTTTGGCTATGCGTGTTTGGCGGTACGGTCTTGGGGGCCAGCCTCGGAGTGGCGGCTCCTTGCTTGGTCTCGCTTCGGGTCGCTCGACGGTGTACTTGGCTGTTCGGCTTGGCCTGCGGCTGGCTGGTCACGATGTCCTTTGTTCTCAATTGGATTGGACCGGCGTGGCTTGGACCGACGCGTGACAGTCTGGCGGCAACGGTCGCTTGGATTGCCATGGGATGGTGCGCGACCGGTCTGTTCGTGGGATTGATCGTGTCGGCCCTTTTTCCAGGTTGGGCTGGACACCCGCGCGAATGGAAGAGGGGAACCCTTGCGTTTGCGGTGGCCGGCACCGTTTGCACCGTGCCGGTGGTCTTGATGACCGTTTGGTCTCTGGCCTTCGAGTTTCCGACCGAAGTGGCAACAGGGATCAAGGCCCAAGCGCGTCTTGAAGTGCCAGGCGCTGTCAATTCGTTGGCGTTTTCTCCCGACGGGAAAACTCTCGCAGTCGGGACCAGCGACTTTGGGGCGGTTTTGGGGAGCCAGGCAGGCGCGACGCTGTGGGACACAGCCACGCTGACAAAGCGCACCACGTTTCGCTATCCGCAGTCGGCCGATTCGGTCTATCCCCCGTCAGTCAATTCAGTGGCGATCTCCCCGAACGGGAGAACTTTGGCGATTGGCTCCTGCTCGATCGAGTACGATGAGAGTTCCGGAGACTTTATTGGCAGGCAAGGTCAGGTGGATCTTTGGGATCTCGCAACTCTGCGAAAGAAGGCAACGCTTCAGGACGAACGAGGTGCGTTCTCTACGGCGTTTTCGCCGGACAGTTCCATCTTGGCCGTGTCGTTGGCTGGGAGTACGACGGATCAGGACGAGGTCAGGCTCTGCGACGCGGAGACGCTTGAACAGCGTCAAACCGTTGAGTGCGATTTCGGCCTTCGACATTCACTTTTCTACGCGGAGCCCACGCTGGCCTTCTCTCGCGACGGCACGAGGCTTGCCATTCTGGAGGAGGATCGCGTCATCCTGTGGCACATTGGCGAGGATTGGACTCATACGCTAGCCCCGCTATCGCAGAACGAAGGGTGCGCCGTGGCCTTCTTTCCCACCGGGCATGTTCTTGCCGTCAACCGTGGCGAGATCGAACTGTGGAACATCGATTTGGAGACAACTCAAACCACACTGAAGCATCCCCCTGTCTGGGGGGGTGGCACGCTGGCGATTTCGTCGGACGGGCGAAGGTTGGCTGTCGCGGGTAGCTGGGAATCTGAAGGGCTAAGCTGCGGCCGAGCCGAGGTCTGGGACGTGTGCGACGGGACCAGGCGAGCGACCGTGGACCTGCTGACAGACGATACAGGGATCTGTGCCGTCAGTTTCTCGCCCGACGGGAAAACCCTGGTTACCGGAAGTGAGAACGGCTGGGTCTGGTTGTGGACGATATCGGAGTAACGGCCCATTTTGTCTCCCTCCCGCCCTTTGACGTCGTGTCGCTTCTTGCACGGCCGTAACACGAAGGTGTGAAAGTGCAGAGTAGAACGATCGCGAGTCGCGAGTCGTCCTCCGCCCAAATTGGCCTTCCCATGCCCGCCGGATTTTGGTAGTTACCCGCCCGATTGTCGGTAGCGGCGTTGCTTCCGCCTGGCGACCGATCTGCGGGAGGTCGCGCCAGCACGTCTTCCGGGAGCGCAGCCGGGATAGCACCCCACCGCCGCCGGCAAGCAGCGGGAATTCAGAAGGTCTACCCTCTTGGTGTTGGGAAACCTACCCATGAAGCGTCTCCTCATGCGGATGTCGACGTTGGCCACCGTGGTCGTGCTGGGGCTGATCGCAATCGCGCAAGCTCAACGTGGCGCGGAGGATCGGTCGCCCGAAACCTCGGGCTCCGCGGCGGCGGCCGAAGTGCCGGCACCGAGCGGCGCCCGCAACAAATCCCAAGAGGAGCCGGGCCTGTTTCCCGGCGGCCCCGGAATCAACCCGCTTCGCGGCGGCGAGAAGGAGCCGACGGCGAGCCAGGTCTTTGCCGCGTCGGGCGAGTCGGCCGGGCGTTACGCGAGCCGAGTCGAGCCGGCGATTGATCCGGTCGCTCCCCGCGACGCCGCGGGCGCACGGTCTCACGACCCGTTTGCGATCCTCGTGGCCGCCCAAACCGAGGGCACGGGCGAGAGCCCGCCGGGGTCGACTCGCTATCCTCAGCTTCTCAACCCGGGGAGACCCGATGATGCGATAGGCTCTCCAACGCCGGCCGTCCCGGCGGAGAGTAGCCCCGACGGTTCGCTTCGCGGCAATCCCTATCGCGGCGCGGTTGGCCCGGCGGGTGACTCTCGTGAGCCGGAAAAACTGGACCTTGATCCGGACGTTCCCGTTTCGAGCCTCCCTGACTCGCCCCTCCGCGCGGCCGACGGCGTTGCGCTTCCCGGCGTGGGTTCCCCTGCCCCCGACGAGACCGGCACGCGTATCGAAGGGTCCGGCACGCCCGGCCACACGCAGCTCGAAGGCCCGCAGAGCCCGCAACTAACCATCCAGAAATTCGCCCCGGCCGAAATCCAGGTGGGCAAGGAGGCGACGTTCCAGGTTAAAGTGATGAACATGGGCCAGATCGCCGCCGAGGGGGTCGAGATCCGCGACCACGTGCCCAAGGGCACCCGGCTTCTGGGCACCAATCCCCGTTCCTCGCTCGGCGAGGGCGGCGAATTGGTCTGGTCGCTGGGCACCGTCAAGCCG
>JBDRTC010000284.1:0-2353 GCA_043824335.1 Planctomycetota bacterium
GTCGGCGTGACACGACTGGCAGCGGCGCTGGTAGGTGTCGTCCAGCGGGCCCCGGTGGGCGTCAAAAACCCCGCGACCGCCGGTGGTGTTCGGGCGGGCGTAGGTGTAGGTGCCGTAGTACGGGGCGTTGCAGTCGATCCACGTGACGATGCGGCGGAACTCCTCGGGCGCCAGGTCGACGCGGTCCGTGTGGGTGGAGCGCAGGGCCTCGACGAGCTTGCTCGCGTGGGAGCCGTAGTACTTGGGCGGGCGCGTCACAAGCGTCGACACCTGGTAAATGTCGGCGTAGCTGACGAGCCCTTTGCTGCAAAGGGTCTCGTAGGCCACGTTGAAGACGTTGGTGAACTCGGGCGAGAGATCGTGGCCGCCCTTGGGCTCCGGGCCGCTGTGGCACTTGACGCAGTGCTTGGTGAGGACGGGCTGAACATCGTGGTAGAAGTCGGGACCGTGAACGCCACCGTGGGGTGGAGGTGTGATCTCCGACGGTTCACGATGCACGGCCAGCACGTCGCGACTGATTGCCGTGGAGGACTTCTGTTCGTGGCAGCCCGCACACCCATACTGACCGCCCGGGGCCACCGTGGTGAACGTGCGCATCCGCTGGAGTTCCATGAAGTTCTCGTCGAGCGCCGAGAAGTAGATCAGCCTGTTCGCCGGCGCCTTGAAGTGGGCGGAGCCGTCGGCTTCAACGGGCACGGTGCCCCAGAGGCGCTTCAGCGCGAATTGGCCGCTGTAGCTGATGGCCGGGTTCTGGAGGCCGTGGCCGCGCGTTTTGGACGACACGGGCTTGGGCACCTCCTCGATGATGCGCAGGTACTTCACCTCGCCGCGCTCGATGCCCGTGAGGCCGTTGTAGACGTCCTGGCAGTAGAAGCTGCCCCACGGCGTCTCGGCGGGATCGGCGTGGTTGGGCGCCGCAGCGACCCCTTCGCCGCGCGGCGTGACGATCGTCGGGCGGGGCCGCGGTCTCACCGGGAACGCCTCGAAGCTCGAGAGTTCCGGATCGCGGTAGACTAGGTCGCGGTTGTTCCAGCGGTCGAGCAGATAAAGCCCGTAGCCGGTGGCATCGCGTTCGTCGGGGCCGTAGCAGTAGGAAACCAGGAAGTAGTCCTCCGAGAGCGGGAAGACGTCGGCGTAGTAGCCCGATTCACGGCGCTGCCAAGAGGCGTGGCTGGGCGGCGGAATCTCGGGCGTGAGGTTCGTGTAGAGGGCGGGGCTGGAATGGGTGAACGTCGGGTCCACCAGGCCCACCGGCCCGACGGCGTAAGGCATGTGCGGACCGAAAATGCAGGCGATGAGCCGGCTGCCGGGCACCTGACGCGCGCCCCAAAACGCGACCGGGCCAAAGTGGGCGCCTGACACGTGGACCATGCGCGTGCCGTCGGGGTTGCAGCGCCAGAGGCTCTGGTTGTTCCCCACGTGCTTGTCGATGTAGCGCCATTGGCTGACGGCCAGTTGCCCGTCGGCGAGTACGCTGGGCGTGAAGTCGTTGATCGTGTTCGTCGAAATGCAGCGGACGTTCCCGCCATCCGCGTCCATCGTGTGGAGAACGGAGACGGTGAAGGCATTGTGGCACAAGACGACGCGCTCGCAGCGGGTCGAGATGAAGGCGATGCGGCCATCGGGCATATAGCACGGGTCGACGTCGTCGTACACCGTGTTCGTGAGCTGCCGGCGGTTACTGCCGTCGATGTCGCACTCGTAGATCAGGCAGGGGTCGGGCGGCGCCGGTTTGTAGGAGAAGAGCACGCGCCGGGCATCCCACGAGAGATCGGGGTCGCGGTAGATGCCATCGGTCTTGAGTTCCGCGGTGAGGCTGGTAAGCTCTCCGTCAGGGCGGACCGGGGAGAGCGTGAAGATGCCGCTGCCCGCCTCGTACCGGCCGCTGCCGTCGAAGTAGATCGTGTAGATGTGGGATGTGTTGTAGGTCGGCCGTTTGGCGAGAAGCAACCTGTCGAAGCCCCCGCCTGAGCCGGCCGAAGGGGCGATGAGCGGATTGCTCAGGGCCACGCGGTTCTTGAGCCGGTAGGCGCTCAGGTAGAGCTGGTAGAAGCGTTCCCATTTTGCCTTGGTCTCGGCCTCGGCGAGCAGCGTTTCCATGGAGGAGGCTGCTCGTGCCGCCTCGTCCCGCTCCTTCGCCAGATAGTCGGCGCCGACGCCGGCCATGGACCTGAAGTCGTCGATCAGTACGTCGATGTGGGCGAGCATCTTCCGCAGGCGCGCCGGCGAGAGCGCCAACGTCTCGCGCTCCGTCCGCTCCTCGTTCACCTTCACCGAAAGGTGCGCCACCCAATCGGTGGCTCCGTCAAGATCGCTCGCGTCGGCTTGGACCAGCTCGTTGCGCGCGGGCCCG
>JBDRTC010000285.1:0-11802 GCA_043824335.1 Planctomycetota bacterium
TGGTCGTGCTCTTCGAGAAAACTGCCCCGGCTCAAGTGGCCAACCGGCAGGTGGCCCCTTCCCAGGTTGGCACCTCGCGGATCGCCATGCTCGACGTCAGCTACGTCTTCAAGAACCACACTGGCTTCAAGGCGAGAACCGCCGGCATGCAGGCGGAGGTCGACCAGGCCAGGGACCGGATGAAAAAAGAGGAGGAGACCCTCCGCACCATGCTCACCGATCTCCAGGATCCCGAAAAGTACAAGCCGGGTTCCCAGGAGTACAAGCAGCTTGAGGAGATGGTCGCGCGGCGTCGGGCCGACCTGGAAGTCCAGTTGCGACTGCAGAACAAGGAGTTTGCGATCAAGGAGGCCGGGATTTACCACGCCGTCTACCAAGAGATCGAACAGGAGGTCGGCTACTTCGCCACCCAAAGCGGGATCACCGCCGTGCTGCGATTCAACGGCGATCCGGTGGAAGGGGAGAATCCGAACGAGGTTCTCCGGAACGTGAACAAGCAGGTGATCTGGTTCGCCCAGGGGCTGGACATCACGCCCGACATCCTGGAACGGCTGAATCGCAAGTGGAACGGGACGCGGGGAACGCAAACGCCCGAGGTAGGCAGAAAGCAGTCGGGCGGCCTGCCGAAGCCCTACTGACGGAGCAAACGTTACCCTGGCTTCGCGGTTTGCCGGGCACGGAAGCTCGGCGCGCGGCCCGGAGGAGCACTTCGACCTTGGTCATGGAAGACCCTCGCCTGCTGATGCACACGACACGAAACCAACGCACAATCGCCGGCTCGGCTCTGGTCGTAGGGTTCGGCTATTGGGAGGGGAAAGATATCTCGGTCGAGTTCCGCCCGGCCGACGCCGAGACCGGCATCGTCTTCGTCCGCCGCGATTTGGCCGGGTGTCCGCGGATTCCGGCCCGGGTGTCGCACCGGGTGGAGATACCCCGTCGCGTTTCCTTGCGCAAGGACGGGGCCGGCGTCGACATGATCGAGCACATCATGGCCACCCTCGCCGGCCTGAAGATCGACAACTGCGAAGTCTGGGTCGACCAGCAGGAAATGCCCGGCTGCGACGGCTCCGCACAGCCCTTCGTCCGGGCGCTGGACGCCGCGGGAATCGTCGAGCAGGATGCCCCCAAGCCGCAGCGGATCGTGCGCGAAGTGATCCGACTGGGCGACGCCGAAAGCTGGTTCGAGGCGCGGCCTTCCCCATCGGGGAAGACCGAACTCGAATACCGGCTGGACTACGGCCCCGAAAGCCCCATCGGACGCCAGACGTTCGCCATCTCGCCCACGCCCGACTTGTTCCGCACGGAACTGGCGCCCAGCCGAACCTTTATGTTGAAGTCGGAGGCCGACCGGATTGTGGCCCAAGGGCTGGGCTCTCGGGCAACCGGCCGGGACCTCCTGGTGTTCGGCGACGACGGCCCGATCGACAACCAGTTGCGCTTCGCCGACGAGTGTGTCCGCCACAAGGTGCTCGACATGATCGGGGACTTGGCCCTGGCCGGATGCGAGTTGGTGGGCCGGTTCCGCGCCTATCGAAGTGGGCATCGGCTGAACGCCGAGATGGTGCGGGCGCTCTTTGCGAAGGCGGCCGGATCCAAACCGGTCGAGTTGTGGAGGCGTTGCGCCTGACGTGACAGCCCGAAGGTGGACCCATGGCTACCTACGTCGCCGAGAACGTATCGATTCATCCCGCGGCCGAAATCGACGATGAAGTCGAGATCGGCCCGTTCTGCGTGATCGGCCCGCGGGTACGCATCGGCCGCGGAACCCGGCTGGAGAACAACGTCACGCTGATGGGGCACGTCGTCCTTGGCGAGTACAACCACGTTTATCCCGGGGCGGTCCTCGGCGGCGAGCCACAGGACCTCAGCTTCCGCGGCGCCGACACCAAAGTCGTCATCGGCAATCACAACGTCATCCGCGAGTGCGTCACCATCAACCGGGGGTCGGAAAAGGAAGACGGCATCACCCTGGTCGGCGATCACAACTTCCTGATGGCCTGCGCCCACGTGGCGCACGATTGCCGCTTGGGCAACCACATTGTCATCACGAACGGTACGCTCCTGGGCGGGCACGTCCACATCCACGACCACGCCACGCTCTCCGGCGGCGTTGCCGTACACCATTATGCCACGATCGGAGGCTATAGCTTCGTGGCCGGGATGAGCGCCGTCCGCCACGACGTGCCCCCCTATATGCTCGTCGAGGGACATCCCGCGCGGCCCCGGTGCATCAACGTCGTGGCCCTCAAGCGGAACAACTTCTCCCCGGACACCATCGAGTCCCTGGCCGAGGCCCACCGGCTGTTGTATCGGGCGAAAGTCGGGCTGGACAACGCCCGGGAGATTCTCCGCTCCAGCGGGCAACTCGTTCCGCACGTGAATCAGCTCCTGGCCTTCGTTCAGGACCAGCAGGAAGGCCGTCACGGCCGCGGCCGGGAGCGGACCAGGAGAGCCGCGTGAGAAAACTCCGCTTGGCCGTCGTGGGCGCGGGCCGATTGGGCGGATTCCACGCTCAAAAACTGGCCCAAAGGGACGACGCCGAGCTGGTCGCCGTGGTCGACCCCGACCAGGAAGCCCGAAACCGCGTGGCCGCCGAGTGCGGCACGCTCCCCCTTCCCGATTGCCACGGTCTCGCCCTCCTCGCCAGGAAGATCGACGCCGCCGTGATCGCCGCGCCCACGCGGCTGCATCACCTGTTGGGGATCGAGCTTCTCTCGTCGGGCGTCCACCTGCTCGTGGAGAAGCCGCTTGCAGCCACCGCGGCCGAGGCCGACGCCCTGGTCGAGGCCGCCCGGCGCGCCGGCGTCGTCCTCCAGGTAGGGCACGTCGAACGCTTCAACCCGGCTCTTGCCGCCGCGCTTCCGTACATCGGCGATCCGAAATACGTCGAGGCCGTCCGGGCCGGCGGCTTCACGTTCCGCTCGACCGACATCGGGGTCGTTCTCGACCTGATGATCCACGACCTTGACCTTGTCCTCTCGATAGTCCGCTCCCCGGTTCGCAAGGTGGAGGCCCTGGGCCTCTCGGTTCTCGGCGGCCATGAAGACGTGGCCAACGCCCGGCTGGAGTTCGAGTGCGGATGCGTGGCCGCGCTGAGCGCATCCCGCGTCAGCCACGAGCCGGCGCGGCGGATGCAGGTTTGGTCGCCCCGGGCGTATGCGCACCTCGACTTCGCCACCCGGGCAACCACGGTCGTCCGGCCGAGCGAAACTATCCTCTCGCGCCGGTTCGACGTCGGCTCTCTCTCGGCCGAACAGGTTGAGCACCACCGGCAGCATTTTGCGGAGGAGCACCTGCGGCGGGAAGAGTTCTCCGGCGAGGCGGTCGACGCCTTGATGCTGGAACTCGACGACTTTCTGAGGAGCATTCGCACTTCGCGCCCGCCCCGGGTAAGCGGCGAACAGGGGCGTGAGGCCGTGGCCGTGGCCGAGCAGGTCCTCGCGAAAATCCACACCCATCGCTGGGGCGACGCCGACGGGCCGGTCGGCCCGATGGCCGTGCCGCGTCCGCCCGTCATCCCCACCCCCCACTGGAACCTTTCCTCCGCACGCTCGCCGCTTGAGCGGAAAGAGGCGGGCTAAGAGTCCGGGCCCCTCTCGGCACGGGAAAGGGTTTGCCGGGGTCTGTCTTCCCCCAAACGCGGCCCCCACGCGCTCTCTCATGCCCGGCTCCCGCTGGTTCCCCCGCCGAGTGAGGGGGGCTTTTCCAAGCACGGCTAGCCCGGCCTCATGTCCCGGGGTTGTGTCGCGCACTTTCATTTCAGGCCCGAAATCCCACCAAGATCGCAAGTCCTTTCTGAGAAATGATTTATCGTCCGATTGACTGTTCCGAAAGCGCCCGGAGCCGGATGCCGGTCTTGCCCGTGTTGGGTAGAATAAGGTTTTGTACGAGTCCGCAAGACTGGAAGGGTTGAGGAGTCCAGAAGGGCTGGGAAGTTGGCGGAATTGCCAAACGGACTCTCCGTGGTACATTTGAGAACATTGGGGAAAGAGTGCCCCCACCCCGGGGTTATTTCCGGGACCACATACCCACTCATGGACTGGTAGATTACTCCCACAAGGGGTCGTTTCTGGAAAGATCAACTCGGCTTCCCGCGCCCGTCGTGAGCCACACGATTGGCGGCGTTCCCTCCCAGACGGCGTCCCTGCCGATGGACACACCAATGGACATCCGTCAGAACTCGCTCAGTGCCGAGTACTTGGAGCGGCTGTACGTGGCTTATCAGGAGGACCCGGGGCGGGTTTCCGAGGAGTGGCGAGATTTCTTCGGGCAATGGGGCGACGGCGAGGGCGAAGCGCCGCGGGCCGCGGTCGGCCCTTCGTTCCGGCCGGCGAGCATCTTCGGCCCACCCACGCCGGTCGACGGTCAGACGCCGGGAGAAGAATTGCGGCTGGCACGCCTTCAGGAGCGGGTCGACCAGTTGATTCGCAACTACCGTGTGCGCGGTCACATCATCGCCAAGGTGGACCCGCTCGGCCACGTGCCCCAAACGCCGCCGGAGTTGGAACCGGCGTATTACGGGTTCGCGGAGGAGGACATCAGGCGGTCTTTCTCGACCAGTCTCATCCCGGGCTCGAACGTGCAGACCCTGGGAGACATCATCCGACGGCTCGAGCAGACGTATTGCGGCTCGATCGGCGTGCAGTTCATGCACATCGACGACCTGACCGCCCGCAACTGGCTCCAGCGGCGGATGGAGAAGACCGAAAACCGGATTACGCTGACGCGCCAGCAGCAACTGCGAATTCTCACCAAGCTGACGGACGCGGTCGTGTTCGAAGACTTTGTCCGCCGCAAGTACGTCGGGGCCAAGACTTTCTCTCTGGAGGGGGCCGAAAGCCTGATGCCCTTGTTGGACATGGCCATCGAAAAGGCCGCCCAACTCGGGGTCCGGGAAATCGCCATGGGCATGTCGCACCGCGGGCGACTGAACGTGCTGACCAATATCATCGGCAAGGGCTTTCAAGACATTTTCCGGGAGTTCGAAGACGTCGACCCGGCGCTGAACACCGGCCGTGGCGACGTGAAGCACCACCTCGGCTACCACAACTACTTCACCACCGCTGCCGGGCACGAAGTGCATCTCTCCGTAGCGTTCAATCCCAGCCATCTGGAGTTCGTCAACCCGGTGACCCTGGGGCGGCTTCGGGCAAAGCAGGACCGGTTCGGCGACAGCAAGCGGAAGGTGGGCATGGCGATGCTGATCCACGGCGACGCCGCGTTCGCCGGCGGAGGGATCGTGCAGGAGTCGCTCAATTTGAGTCAGCTCCCCGGCTACACGATCGGCGGAACGCTGCACGTGATCGTCAACAACCAGATCGGGTTTACGACCCCGCCCGGGGAAGGACGTTCCAGCCGCTACGCCACCGACGTGGCAAAGATGCTCCAGATCCCCATCTTCCACGTTAACGGGCAGGACCCGGAGGCGGTCGCCCAGGTCGTCAACCTGGCGCTGGACTTCCGTCACGAGTTCCGGCGCGACGTGGTCATCGACATGTACTGCTACCGCCGCTTGGGCCACAACGAGGGCGACGAGCCGGCGTTCACTCAGCCGTTGATGTATCGGGCGATCTCGCGGCGCCCGTCGGTGCGGGAGAGCTATCTTCAGCGCCTGCTCGAGTTGGGAGAAATCACCCAGCCCGACGCCGACGAGATCGCCCTGCGCGCCCACCGGGTCCTCGAACAAAAGCTCACCGAAGCCCGCCGCGACGATTTCGTCTACAACGCCGGCACGCTGGAGGAGATGTGGGAAGGGTATTTTGGGGCGGAGGAGAGTTCCGTCGCCGACGTTGACACGGGCGTCGATCGCGAGAAGCTGGTCGAATACATCGAGCGGTTGACCGACCTGCCCGAGGATTTCCAGCTACACCGCAAGCTGAACCGGATGATGGAGAACCGCCGCGCGATGGGCGCGGGCGAGCGTCCCGTGGATTGGGCCATGGCCGAGGCGGTCGCCCTGGCTTCCGTGGTTGCCGAAGGATACCGTGTGCGCGTGAGCGGACAGGATACGCAGCGGGGGACTTTCAGCCACCGGCACGCCGTGTTGCACGATTTCAAGGACGGGCACGAGCACGTACCGCTGAAGCACATCTCTTCAGAGCAGGCCCAGGTGGAGATTCTCAACAGTCCGCTTTCCGAAGCGGGCGTGCTCGGCTATGAATATGGGTACAGCCTGGCTATTCCCGCCGGATTGGTGATTAGGGAAGCCCAGATCGGAGATTTTGCCAACGCGGCCCAGGTCCTCATCGATCAGTTTGTGGCCAGCGCCGAAGACAAGTGGCGCCACTTGAGCGGGTTGGTGATGCTTTTGCCGCACGGATTTGAGGGGCAGGGCCCCGAGCACTCCAGCGCCCGGCTGGAACGGTTCTTGTGTCTGGCGGCGGAAGACAACATGCAGATCGTGGTTCCCACCACGCCCGCCCAGTACTTTCACGCGTTGCGTCGGCAGGTGGTGCGGCCATGGCGCAAACCGCTGGTCGTATTTGCTCCCAAGAGTCTGCTGCGCCATCGTCGGGCGGTCTCCCCGCTGGAGGACTTGGCGCGGGGGCGGTTTCACCGGGTGCTGCCCGACCCGACCCCGCCCGAGCAGCCGGCCGAGCGGGTCCTCTTGTGCTGCGGGAAGGTCTTTTACGATCTGGTGGAGGCCCGGCGCGATCGCGGCCGCGACGACGTGGCCTTGGTGCGGATCGAGCAACTCTATCCGCTTTCCGAAGAGCAACTCGTAAAGGCGGTCAAGCCGTACGCCAAAGGGACGCCCGTCTATTGGGTTCAGGAGGAGCCGGAAAACATGGGGGCGTGGTCCTATTTGCGCGTGCGTTTCGGCGAGCGGCTCCTCGGGCGTTTCCCCTTCGAGGGGATCACGCGGCCCGCATCGGCCAGCCCGGCGACCGGGTCGACCAGCTCGCACCGGCTCGAACAGGAAGAGTTGATTGCCAGGGCGTTTGGCGAGTCTCGCGGTGCCGCCGCCGAGGACGTCTCCTCCGCGGCGCCTTCGAGAAAGTGAAGCCCCGATCACACGGAGACGATCACAGTGCTTGAATTGCGAATCCCCGAGGCCGGCGAGTCGATCCAGGAGGTGCAGATCGGGCAATGGCTTAAACAGGAAGGTCAGTGGGTGGAGCAGGACGAGAACGTCGTCGAGCTGGAAACCGACAAGGCCAGCATGGAGCTTCCCGCCCCGGAAGCCGGCGTGCTGGTGAAGATCCTCAAGCGGCAAGGAGAGATCGGAGCGATGGGGGACCTCATCGGCCAGATCGATGAGACGGCCCCCCGTCCTGAAGAGTCCGAGGGATCGCTGGGGGTCGAGAAACTGCCCCCCCCGCTGATCATCATGCCCGCGGCCCAACGGCTGTTGGCCGAGCACGGCCTGCAAGCCCGCGACGTGGAAGCGACCGGACCGGACGGACGACTCCTGAAGGAAGACGTGCTCCGGCACGTCGAAGCGCGGGCGCGAGAAGAAAAATCACCGCCGCCCGAAACCGCAGGGCCCGAGGTTCCCCCGCCTGCGGCTCCCACGCCACCAGCGGCCGCTCCCGGACCGGCGGACGCCGTTGCCGATTCCGTTCCGGCGGATGCGACGGTCCCCGCTTCGACGCCGGCCGATCGCCAGGAGGAAGTGGTCCCGATGACGTTGATTCGGCGGCGGATCGCCGAACGGCTCGTTCAGGCACAAAGCGAGGCCGCGCTTCTGACCACGTTCAACGAGATCGACATGTCGGCGGTGATCGAGCTGCGCAAGAGGTACCGCGACTCGTTTGAAGCGAAGCACAAGGCCAAGCTCGGGTTCATGTCGTTCTTCGTCAAGGCGGTCGTCGAGTCCTTAAAGGAGTGCCCGCGGCTCAACGCGGAAATTCGCGACCGGAACATCGTCTACCGCAACTATTACGATATCGGGGTGGCCATCGGCGGAGGCAAAGGGCTGGTGGTCCCCATGCTCCGCAACGCCGAGCGGATGAGCTTCGCGGAGATCGAGATGAAGATCGCCGACTTTGCCGTCCGGGCGAGGGACAACAAGCTCCGGCCCGAGGACCTGGAGGGCGGGACCTTCACGATCACCAACGGAGGGATCTACGGATCGCTCTTGTCGACGCCGATCGTCAATCCGCCGCAAAGCGGGGTGCTCGGCATGCACGCGATCCAGGAGCGTCCCGTCGCCCGAGGCGGAGAAGTGGTGATCCGCCCGATGATGTACGTGGCGCTCTCGTACGATCACCGCGTCGTCGACGGCCGGGAGGCCGTCACGTTTCTGAAGCGCATCAAAGACATCCTCGAAGATCCTCCCCGGATGCTCTTGGAGATCTGAGTGGACTCGTTTGCTCCACGGGGCGAAGAAACTGACTGGGAGCCGGAACACTTGGAAACGAAAAAGCACGACCTCGTCGTTCTCGGCGGCGGACCCGCCGGGTACGTGGCCGCGATCCGTGGAGCCCAGCTCGGTTTGAACGTCGCCTGCGTGGAGCAGGAAACGGGACTCGGAGGAACTTGCCTGCGCGTCGGCTGCATCCCCAGCAAGGCCCTGCTCGAATCGAGCCATCGCTATTGGGAGCTGAAGCGGGGGCTCGACGAGCACGGGATCCACGTCTCCGACGTGACGCTCGATCTTCCGGCCATGATGAAGCGGAAGGACAATATCGTCCGCTCGCTGTCCGGGGGCGTCAGCGCGTTGTTCAAAGAGAACGGGGTCACCCGATACACGGGCCGCGGGCGTCTCGACGGACGGGGCCGCGTCGTCGTCGAAAAGGGCAAGAACGAAACGGTGCTCGAAGCGCCGCACGTGCTGATCGCCACCGGCAGCAAACCCGCCACGCTTGACGGCGTCGAACTCGACGGCGATCGCGTCGGCACCAGCACCGAGGCACTCTCTTACACGGAAGTCCCCGAGCACATGGTCGTCATCGGAGCGGGCTACATCGGCCTGGAGCTGGGGTCGGTGTGGAGCCGCCTGGGGTCGAAAGTGACCGTGCTCGAGGCGCTGGATCGCATTCTGCCCGGAATGGACAACGAGCTGGCCGTCGCCGCCAAGAAGATCCTCGAAAAGCAAGGGCTCTCGTTCCGCCTGGGGGCCCGGGTCGAGCAGGCGAAGGCCGATCGCCGCGGCGCGGTCGTCCGATGTCAGGGCCAGAAGCCGATTGCCTGCGACCGCGTGCTCTTGGCCGTCGGACGCGTCGCCGACACCGAGTCCCTGGGGCTCGAGACGGTCGGCATCCAGCCCGGGGAAAACGGCCATATCGCCGTCAACGAAGCCTTCCAGACGCTGACCGACGGACTCTATGCCGCGGGCGACTGCATCCGCGGCCCCAAGCTCGCCCACAAAGCGTCGCACGAGGCGATCGCCTGCGTCGAGCGCATCGTGACGGGCTACGGGCACGTCAACTACGAGACGATCCCGGGCGTCGTCTACACATACCCCGAGGTCGCCTCGGTCGGAAAGACGGAGGAGCAGCTTCAGCAGGCCGGACACAAGTACCGCCGCGGGGCGTTTCTCTTGCGTGCCAGCGGACGGGCTCGAACGTTGGGCGAAACCGAGGGGACCGTCAAGATCCTGGCCGACGAGGCGACGGATCGGGTTCTCGGCGTCCACGTGCTCGGGGCTCGAGCCGGAGACCTGATCGCCGAAGCGGCCGCCGCCATGGAATTCGGGGCCAGTGCCGAGGACCTCGCCCGCGTCTGTCACGCCCATCCTACCCTGGCCGAGTCGCTCGGCGAGGCGGCCCTCGACGTCGACCGCCGCGCCATCCACGTCGTGGCGTCGAAGAAGCGGGCGACGAAGGGAGCAGAGGCAGCCGGACCATGAAAATCCACGAATACCAGGCAAAGGAAATTCTTCGGCAGGCCGGCGTGGCCGTGCCCCGGGGCATCGTCGCCGAGAGTCCCGAAGCGGCCGCGGCCGCCTTCGACGAGCTGGGCGGCGAGATCGCCGTCGTCAAGGCCCAAATCCACGCCGGCGGACGCGGCAAAGGTACGATCAAGGAAAAACCCGAACAGCACGGCGTCGAACTGGTGAAAGGCCGGGACGAGGCCGCCCGCGTGGCCGCCAACCTCCTCGGAGGCACGCTGGTCACCGTGCAAACCGGCCCGGGAGGGCAGGTGGTTCGCCGGGTGCTCGTCGAAGAAGGGTGCGAGATCGCCCGGGAGCTTTATCTGGGAATCGTCGTCGACCGCGGCGCCGCCAGACCGGTCCTGATGGCCTCCGGCAAGGGCGGCATGGATATCGAGCACGTGGCGGCCACCACGCCCGAGTTGATATTCCGCGAACCGTATCGGCCCGATGCCGGCCTCGGCGGCTTCCAGGCGCGCAAGCTCGCACAGAAGCTCGGCCTCTCCGGTCCCAGCGTTCGTTCGGCCGACAAGTTCATGCGGGCGCTCTCGCGCGTGTTCGTCGACTGTGACTGCAGTCTGGTCGAGATCAATCCGCTGGTGGTTCTTGACAAGAACGGCTCCGGCGACCTCTTGGCGCTGGACGCGAAGATGAGTTTTGACGACAACGCCCTCTTCCGCCATCCCGAGGTGGAGAAGCTGCGGGACCTCGCCGAGGAGCAGCCGGCCGAAGTCCGCGCCGGCGAGGCGGGGCTCAGCTACGTGAAGCTCGATGGGAACATCGGCTGCCTGGTCAACGGGGCCGGGCTGGCCATGAGCACCATGGACCTGATCCACCTCCACGGGGGCGAGCCGGCCAACTTTCTCGACGTCGGTGGCGGGGCGGACCTCGAACAGGTCACCGAAGCCTTCCGCATCCTCCTGGCCGACGAGAACGTCGACGCCGTGCTGGTCAATATTTTTGGCGGCATCATGCGCTGCTCCACCATCGCCGAAGCCGTTCTGGCCGCCTATCGGTCGGTCGGTTTTCGCGTGCCGCTGGTGGTGCGGCTGGAGGGAACCGAGGTCGAGCAAGGCCGCGAGATCCTTGCCGCGAGCAACTTCGACATCATCACGGCCGACGGGCTCACCGATGCCGCCAGGAAGGTCGTCGCCGCGGCGGCGGGGTAAGAACGGGAAAAAGAATGAGCATCCTCGTCGACAGGAACACGCGGCTGATTTGCCAGGGCATCACCGGAAAGGCGGGGCAGTTTCATACGAAGCACTGCAAGGAGTACGGCACGCAGGTGGTGGGCGGCGTCACGCCCGGCAAAGGGGGCACGATGGTCGAGGGCGTGCCCGTTTTCGACACGGCCGCCGAGGCCGTCGAAAAGACCGGGGCCGACGCCACGATGATCTTCGTGCCCGCCCCATTCGCCGCCGACGCCGTCCTGGAAGCGGCCGACGCCGGAATCCGCGTGATCGTGGCCGTGACCGAGGGCATCCCGGTGCTGGACATGGTCCGTGTCGTCGACGTGCTGCGCCACGACGAAGCCGTGCTGATCGGGCCCAACTGTCCCGGAATCATCACCCCCGCGGAGTGCAAAATTGGCATTATGCCGGGCTACGTCCACCGCCGCGGGCCGATCGGCGTGATCAGCCGCTCCGGCACGCTCACCTACGAGGCCGTCTGGCAGTTGACCAACCTGGGCCTGGGGCAATCGACCTGCGTCGGGCTGGGGGGCGACCCGATCGTCGGCACCTCGTTTGTCGATCTCTTGGAACGCTTCGAGGCTGATCCCGAAACCGAGGGCGTGCTGATGATCGGCGAGATCGGGGGCACCGCCGAGGAGGAGGCGGCCGCCTACGTCCGGGAGCACGTCACCAAGCCCGTCGCCGCCTTCATCGCCGGACGCACCGCGCCGCCGGGGAAACGCATGGGCCACGCCGGCGCGATCATCTCCGGCGGCCAGGGCACGGCGGCCGAGAAGATCGCCGCCGCGGCCG
>JBDRTC010000286.1:0-4530 GCA_043824335.1 Planctomycetota bacterium
TGTTGGGCACGGTGCCCAGCAGCTCGACTCGCTCTGCCAGGCCAAGCTGCTCGGCCAATGCCTGAATGTCCGAGCGAGACTGGCCCTCGCCGGCAATGAGGAATCGGGCGTCGGGGTACGACTCGGTGAGGCTGGCGGCGGCACGCACAAAGACGTCGAGATTCTTCAGCGGCCGCAGGTTCGAGACCACTCCCACCCGGGGGCTGCCGCCGAGGGGCTGGCTGCTCGGCACGGCGGCATCGGCAAATCGGTCCAGGTCGATGCCGTTGGGTACCACGAATACCGAGTCGGGCGCGGCACAGCGGTCGGCGATCACCGAATCGCGGCTCGCCTGGCTGTTGGCCAGTGTGGCGGTCATCAGTCGGCTGAAGAGCCGGCCCAGCAGGCGGTCGGCCCGGCCCATCCAGTGGCCGAGGTTCCGCCGCGTGCCAACCACGCATCGCACGCCGGCCAGCCGGGCGATCGGGACGGCGAAGTAGGTGCTCATCGGGTAGTGGACCTGCAGGACGTCGATCCGCTCGCGGCGCAGGAGTCGGCCGAACTGCCACGCCCGGACGGCGGTCGAGGGGGCGTGCAGCGAGCGGACACCCAGCCGCACGACCTCGCAGCAGTCGGGCTCGAGCGAGCGAGACGTTTGGCTGCTGCCGTCCAGGAGGCAGAGCATGGGCACGACCTTCGAGCGGTCGAGCCGGTCGATGAGCGAGAGTAGTTGCTTCTCGGTTCCACCCAGCACGCGCGTGGCCGCACTGCCGCTGAGCGTGTCGATCATCAGGCAGAGGCGGATCGGGCGGCGGTGTCCGTCTCGGCGATGACGGCGTTGTGGATGACGGTCGTTCTTCCGGCCGGGACGCCGGTGCGGCGAACCTTCCTCTGCTGAGCGTGCGAGACACAGACTACGTGGTCCATCCAGCGGAGCGAGAGCTTGTCGAGCAGTACCCGGCGGCTGAGCACCATTCCGGTCCCCTGGAGCAGTACGGCCATGCCCAGGCGGTCCTTGGGTGCATAGAAGAGGTCGTTCTCGAGGGTCGAGGCGACGGCCAGCACGTAGCTGGTGGCGTTGTCGTCGGGGTTAGCCACGCCGCTGTTGGCTTGCAGCACCGCCTCACCCGAGCGGAGGTGCCGGTCGAACGCGTTGAGCGAGCCGCTTTCCAGTGCCGAGTCGGCATCGAGCACGACCACCGCATCGGGCCCCTCGGGCAGGATTCGATCGAACGCCCAGCGCAGCGCCTGACCCTTGCCGCGTTGCTGCGTGTCGGTGCGCACGAGGCAGGTCGCGCCCGCGGTTTGGGCGATCTGGGCGGTGCGGTCGTCGCAGTTGTCGGCCACGACGTAGACGGTCTTCTTGTCGGCCGGGTAGTCGATCGCGGCACAAGATCGCAGCGTGTCGGCGATTACTGTCTCTTCGTTGTGGGCCGGGATGACGATCGCGAAGGTGGTGTCGGGCGAGTCGGTCGGCAACGGGCCGGCAGCGCGCGGCAGCAGCGCGACCAGCGCCAGCAGCACCTGGTAGAAGCATCCAGCGGCTGCCGCCGCAAGCGAGAGCGTGCAGACTATTTGCAGTAGGAGCATGATCGAGCCGGCCGGAGGGGCTGATGGTTCTCCTGGGTTTGTTTAACGACGTCCGAGATGGGTCCGAAGCGGAACGTCTCGAGCAGCACGTCGAGCTTCTGTTCAGTTGCCGACAGGTTGACGCGGTGTCGGAACCGGGACATTCGCGAGCCGGCCTTCAGCCGGGGCTGGTCTGGGTCGATCTCCCAGGGGTGGATGTAGAACATGGAGGGCCGGCGTTGCTTGCGGTTGATTGTCGAGAGGCCGTAGAGCGTCCAGGGCAGCGGGCAGATGCGGAAGTAGCCGCCGCCGATGGGGCAGTTGAGCCGGGCCAGCTTGACAATCGAGGGAGGACATTCCCAAATCGTGCCCGAGGCGGTGGCGATCTGGTGGGCATAGGGCTCCGCGTCGGGTATGCCGTATCGGTCGTGCCACACCGGGAAGATGGACGAGTCGACGGTGAAGCCCTCTTCCACCAGGATATCGAGTGCCCAGAGCGAGTTGCGAGTGACCGAAAAGGTCGGGGCCCGGTAGGCGGTCACCGGTGCCGAGATGATGTCGGAGAGCACGTCGCGTGACTTTCGCAGGTCGTCGCGAAACTCGTCGGGCGATTGATCGTAGATGCAGCGGTGCCAGTAGCCGTGCGAGCCGACCTCGTGCCCTATATGGTGGATGGCGCGGATCAGTTGCGGATGGCGCTCGGCGACCCAGCCGAGCACGAAGAAGGTCGCGCGCACGCTGTGGCGATCGAGCATTGCCAGCATGCGCCGCGTGTTGTCGACGACTCGCGTATCGTAGCGGTGCCAGTCGTCGCGGCTGATGTCGCCCGCGAAGGCGGTAACGTGGTAGTAATCCTCCACGTCGACCGTGAAGGCGTTGATCGGGTCGCTGCTGCGGGTGCAGGCGAAGCGCGAGCGGCGGGCCGCTCGGCGACCGTTCGAGTTGGCGACCGCAACGACCGTCGGCTGGGGCCGGTCGGCGGCGATGGCGTCAGGCGATACGTGCTCTTCGGATGCGGCTTCGGCGTCGATCTCTTCCCAGTCGACCTGGCGGCGCAAGCCCGTGATGCGGGCAGCCAACTCTCCTTTGATTCCCAGCAGGTGGATCAGCGTGCAGAGTACAATCCGCATGTCCATGACCGGCGTTGCGCTGCGGATGTACTCCAGGTCGAGTCGCAGCTTCTCCCTGACGCTTGCCAGGCTGGTGTCGGGTTCGACGTTCAGTTGGGCCAGGCCGGTGATACCCGGTTTGACGGCCAATCGGTCGAGGTAGCCGGGTATCTTCGGGGCCAGGATCTCGGCGAATTCGGGCCGTTCGGGTCGCGGTCCGACGAGGTACATGCGTCCGGCCAGCACGTTGAACAACTGCGGAAACTCGTCCAGGTGCAGCTTTCGGAGCACTCGGCCCAGCAGCGTGGTGCGATCGTCGTTCTCGCGTGCCCAGACGGCACCCGTTTCGGCCTCGGCGTTGTACCGCATGGTGCGAATCTTGAGCATCGTGAAGGGCACGCCGTCTCGCCCGACGCGAGTCTGCCGATAGATGCCCGGCCCGCGAGAGGTCATGCGTACCAGCAGGACCAGCACCACGGTGACGGGCAGGCCGACGACCATGAGCATGGCGGCCAGCGAGCGATCGACGGCGCCCTTCCAGGCGAAGTAGGAGGAGGGCCTTGCCGCCTTGCGCGAGCCGTTGCCTTCGTACGCGTCAATGCTCGCCTGAAGGTTGTGGCCCGTTGTACCGCGATCGATAACCGACATGAGGGTGACTCCAGGTGCTCAACGGCGTTGGTGCTTGAGGCGATTTCGTCGGGTTTATGCGATTTTGCCGCGTGCGTCCTGCGTGGGTGGCTTGCGATGCCGACGACTTGGGACTGGTGCAGTGGGATTCGGCGGCGCTATGGGCAGCCTTGTGTATCACTCGGTACAGCAACTGTACTGGTATGAGTAGCGACGCGAGGGTATGCCGCCGAGGACCGTTCCGAGCGGGCAGACGCCGACAGCCGAGAGCCGCTCGTAGGCGGCCCTGACCTGCTCGATGCGGCTGACGTCGCGCATCACGCAGAGGATCGACGCGTCGGCCGCTTTGGCCAGCACCAGGGCCTCGCTGGCGGCCAGCACCGGCGGGGTGTCGAGGATCACGTATCGATACCTGGACCGCAGGTCGTCCAGGGCATGTTTGAATTCGCCGTTGCTCAGCAGGTTGTGAGCGCTGGCACTGAGCTTGCCGGAGGGCAGGACGTGGATCGACCGGTCGGCGACCGAGACGATCGCGTCGGCGAGTTTGCACTTGCCGGCGAGCACTTCGGCCAGGCCCGGCGTGACGGGCAGGTCGAACAGGTGGTGGACGTCGGGCGAGCGCATGTCGCCGTCGACCAGCAGCGTCGGCTGGCCCGACGAACGTGCAACGCTCACCGCAAGCTGCGAGGCCACGCTCGTCTTGCCCTCCTGCTGGACCGCGCTGGCCACCGCCAGGACTCGCACGTCGCGGAGCGGATCGGAAAGCATCAGCCAGGTCCGCAGACCGTCGATGCTCTCCTCGAACATCCGCAGGTCGAGCTTGAACTGCTTGGGAGCGGAACGGCCGTTGGTGTTTCGTCGTTTGGGCAGCCGCGGCACCTCCCCGATGACCGTGATGTTGGCACATCGCTTGATGTCTTCCGAGTCGATGACATGCCGCGCGCGGCGTTCCCAGAAGACGGCCAAGGCAAAGGGTGTGCAGAATCCGACCAGCGAGGCCAGGACGAGCTTCTGGTAGGGGGCCGGCTCGAAGGGCGTGGTCGGAGTCTCGGCAGCCCTGAGAAGCACAGTGCGGCCGGGAGCGCTAAGCTCGGTGCGAAGCTCGAGCAACCGCTCCGCGATCAGGTCGGAGACCGCCTCGGCTTGCGACAGCTCGGCACGCTTGAACTCCAGGGCCAAGACGTCGCCGCTGGACAGCTTCACGGTGTCGAGCTCCCTGGCGTAGCGGTCGCGACGCTGCTCGAGC
>JBDRTC010000287.1:0-13789 GCA_043824335.1 Planctomycetota bacterium
CCATTGATCAATCCTGCCGGGCCTTGCTGCCCTCTGTTCTGGGATACTTAGCGAGGGTTCAGGGTTCAGGGTTCAGGACCTTGATTCCATACGCTTTTTCGTCGGACGCCAAGTGCTGTACCATTAACCCTGAACCCTTAACCCTGAACCCGATACGTGTTTTTGTTACGGCCGACTATGGAGGCCCGTCGCCCGAATACGCTCCCACCGTGGCCAGACCGGTCACCGGGTTGACGTCGAGTTGGGAATACCGCGTGGCCGCGCCGGTGCCGGCGGCCAGCCAGATGGTCGTCTCGGCTGCCCGGCTCGTGCCTCCCAGCGGGTCGAATTCCAGGTCGCCCACCGGCTGCGGAGGACTGCCCTGGGCAGCCACCTCGACGATCCGCACGGTCGCTCCCAAGTGCGGCAGATCCTCGAAGGCGACAATCTGCTGGTTCGGTGGGTCATCCAGGGACCGGAAGGGCGTATTGGGGAGTGTGTCCAACGACGAGTCGGAACCGCTGTGCTCCAGGATATACCGGTTGTTGGCCGTGTCGAACGTGAAGCGGTATCGGCTGTTGTTAATCACCGCCAGACTGCGTCCGTAGGCCAAATCGGCCGCCATGATCTGGGCCGCCGAGCGCAACTGCTCGTGGAGGCCGGGATCGCTTCTGGGCAGCACCAGGCCTGCCAGGATGCCCATTATCGCCACCACGATCAACAGCTCGATGATCGAGAAGCCGGACGAAGGGCGAGGGGCGAGAGGCGAGGGGCGAGGGGTGAGGGGCGAGAGACGAAGGTCTGTCGCTCTTCGAGATTCGACGTTCGTCATTCGCCATTGGTCATTCGTCATTGGTCATTTCCGCCTTCAGACTTCACCACGACCACTTTCACTTTCCCGGATGCGAGCAGGGCGTTCTGCTCTTTCAACAAATTCCGGATCTCCTTCAACTGGCCGATCATCTCCATCCGCTGCTGGACCGCGTTGGCAAAGGGCTCCTTTGCCTTCGGCGGAGCCGCGTCGGTCGCCCGATAGAAGCCTAGCACGCAATAGAACAGGACATTCGCCATAATCAGCAGGGTCCAGCCGGCACGTTGAGTCATCGTTCTTCCTCCTTGCTAAGGGGCGGCCGGAGAATAACTCGGGGACTGTCCCGATTTTCCCGCAGGGAAAATGGGACTGTCCCCCTCCCGAACCGCAAGTCAAAGGCTATCGGTCCACACCAGCAGGTCCCAACGAAGGCCGTCATCGTCGGGATGAGGCACGTAAACCGGATCATAGGGCTTTTTCCAGTGATAGGCGATCGGACTCGCGTCCGGCTTGATGGTGATCAGGGGCTGCGGATTGTACCCTTGGCCCCAGCCAGCCATCCACACGGGGAAGTAGGGCACGACCGGAAATTGGGCCATGAAGTCCGTGTAGCGATCACCCCAAATCACGGTTTCCCAAGGCTGGCGCTCCTTGATGAACAACTGGCGTGCGATGAGGCGACCGGTCAGCGCAAACTGCACCGTATCCGAACTCTTCTCAACACTGTAGTCGGCGAACACCGCGGCAAGACCTGTGAGGCTGCCGCCGGCAGTGGACTTGACGGTGAACTTGTTACAAGTCACCGCAGGTAGCCTCACGGGCGTTTGCGACCCGTAAAGAGCAGGGAGTTCGACCGGCTCGAAATGGACATTGGTGCCCTCGATCCTCACATCGTGCTTCGAGAACAGCGTGCCACGGATGGTGACGTTGTTGCGGATCGTGATGTCGCCGTCACGGTAATACAGGCCCAAGGGATTGGTCGACGGGTCGGGTTCCAGCGTGACGTTCTCCAATGTCGTCCCCACCCAGGGGACCGTGTAGATCGGCCCGCCCGGATAAAGCTGGTAGTCTGTGTAGTTGACAGGTAGCGCCCAATCGGCCGCGGTCTCGCTAACTGGCGTGTTGTTTGCCGTCACGCCCAGCTCGCCGGTGAGCGCGGAAAGGTCGACTCCCGCCTGCACGAGAAACGGGATGTCTACAGGGCCGTTGAAAGGGCGGTAATCCGGTAGGCCGTCCAGGCGCATGGCGTTCAAATCGCCCAGGTAACGCAACCACGCGTTGTTGTTGTCGGGATAATGGGTGGCGATCATGAGCTTGCCCTGCACTCGTATCGGCCCTTCCAATCGGCAAGGGATGTCGATCTCGAAAGAATCGTTCTTCGATTGATAGACCGTGTACTGCTGCATCGTGGCCCAGTCGGTGGGCTCGTCGTACAGCGCTCGCGGCACGAGACGGACGACGGCCCGGGCCTGATGCGTGGCCGTGCGCGCCGCATCGCTCGGATCGGTCGCCGTGCCGGTGGAAAGCAGGGTAATGCGGTAAGCGTTCTCCAAATCGTCGGTCGCCAGCGAGGGATCGCCGACCGCGTAGGCCACTTCGTAGGACTCGTAGTCGCCGACCGACCCGGCGAGCGTCATGTTCACGCCGGCTCCGTCGCACCACGCGCCAGTTTGCATTTTTTTCAGGCCCATCGTCAGCCCGGTCACGGCCGCCCGACGCGCCGAGAGCCGCACGTCGGCGTTGCGCTGGATTTGTAGCGCCGTCATCTGGGAGCGGACGACCGCGTACGAGAGTCCCAACGTGATCGCGATCAACAGCATCACGACCAGCACGGTCACTCCCCGCCGTCTGCGAGGAATGATGAAGGATAAAGGATGAAGGATGAGTGAAGAAGGATGAGTGAACATGGCCGTTCCTCGTTCCTCATTCCTCATTCCGCATTCATCATTCATCATTCGTTTCATCACCGCTGCCCTTTGTCCATGGTGTATTGGAGGGCGGCCGAGCCGAAAAAGGGGATCACCTGGCGATGGTCGACGGCACCGGCGGCTGGGGGCTCGCCCGTCATCAATTGCAGCTCGATCCGCACCCACGCTTGCCGCAAACCGGTTTTGGAGCCGTAGATTCCCTGCACCCAGGGGAGTTGCTCCCACGGGATGCCGGCGTCGGCCCATTGAGCGTCGGAAGGGCGCACGAGCACTTCGAACCGCACGGCGCCGTGCAAGTCGGCTTCGGCGGCGTTGTCAACCGCCCCGGTCCGCAACAGGTCGGTCAGCGTCGTGACGTGGCTGGTCGAGGCGTTCTTCACCGTCTCGATCTGCGACGCCCGGACCGCCTGATCCGCCGATAACGCCGCCGTGTCGTCGGTGGTGATTTCCACGAGCGTGCCGGGGTCGTTCGGACCAGGGCAATAGATGACCAACTCGTTGAACTGGGGTGAGCCCTCGGGAGCCGCCGGCTCGCCGTCGGGGTGCCAAATGACGAGCGTGTCGGGAAACCGCCGGCTGCCCACCTGGTCGGCCAGCACCATCAGTCCCGGAAAGGCCTCGTTCGCGCTGGCCTCTCGGGCGGTCCTGGTGATCCGCTCCAGAGCGACCCGGGCGTGCTGCGTCGCCGCTCCGTGGCCCTGGTTGTACTCGAACCCCGTTTGGACCGCCGTGGCGATGCCGCCCAACGTGCCCACGACCATCACCATGATCGAAAGGGCGATCAACAATTCCAACAGCGTGACGCCCGCTCGCGGCCGGGTGCCACTGCTGGCTTGTCCAGCAGTGTTCGCTCCGTTGGGGTAGCAATTGCACTGCTGCCTCCAACCGAGGTGCGGCAGTACAACTGCCGCACCAACTGGAAATCGACCTTCCGAAAGGGGACAGTCCCATTTTCGCTGCGCGAAAAGCGGGACAGTCCCCGGGTCGTTCTTCGGCGAGTCTTTACGGAACCGGCGGTACATAGGCGACCACTCGTCGAAGATTGGCCAATTCGCGGGGTCCCGTCTCGGGATCGACGCGAAGGATTCGGACTTCCACCGCGCGATAGTCACTGACCTGACCAAACGGCAATCGAGTCGTCAGGTTCGACTCGTCGACGTAATACACGTCGACCTCCTGGCGCCAGTCGTCGAAAAAGCCCGCCGGAGAGGCGAAGTTCGGATGCCGCGTGCCACCCTCGCCGTCGTCCGCCCCCAGTGCGATCCCCCAGAGGTCGTCGGGCGACTGGATCCTCAGGCCGTCGTAGTCGTCGATGTCGTCATAACGCTCCCGTCCCGAGCCTAACTGTTCGTACGAGGAGGCGCTGAAGCTGACTTGATATCCGTCGGTGCCCAGTGCGTGATAACGGGCGCCGACGATCTCGTCCAAGAGTTGCTGGGCCATGCCCGCGGCGATGGTTTGCTCCTGGGCTTCGTCGGTCGTCTGGAGCGAGGAGTGGATCCCCAACAGCAAGACACTGGCGGCGATGCCCGTGAGCGTGATCGAGACCAGCGCCTCGACCAACGTGAAGGCGGCCCGAACCCGCGTACGTCGACCGGCAGGCAGGCAATTCATGTTCAGGACCGAAGGAAAAAATAAGGCGCAGCAGGATCCCCTCTAGCTTCCAGCTATCCCTGCCGCGCCGTGCAACCCACACCCCTCCCCGAGGTGCGGGTGCATGGGAACTATAGTTCAGGCCGGGCGAAGGTCAAATTGGCCCCGAATATCCATGCCGACGTCGAGCCAGACGGCCGAGTGCGTCAAGGCCCCCACGCTGATCCGATCCACGCCGCTGGAGGCGATCCGGCCGATCGTTTCCAGGCGCACCCCCCCGGAGGCCTCCAGCTCCACCCCCGGATTGACCGAATTGCGGCACTCGACGGCCTCGGCCAGCTCGGCCGGGCTCATGTTGTCCAAGAGCACGATGTCCGGGCCGGCCGGAAGCACCTCCTTGAGCTGCTGGAGCGTGTCGACCTCGATTTCGATAATCATCCGGCGGTCCGAGGCACCGGAGGCCCGCTGCTGGACGAAGCGACGCGCCCGCGTGACCGCCTCGGCCGGTGTGTAGCGGGCCGCCGCCGACCAACGCTTCGCGTCGGTGCCCGTTGACTGGGCGCCCAAGGCGAGGTGATTGTCTTTGATCAGCACGGCGTCGAACAGCCCGGTCCGATGGTTGCATCCCCCGCCCGCGCGAACCGCGTACTTCTCCAGCCGCCGCCAGCCCGGGGTGGTCTTGCGCGTGTCGTAGATTCGCGCCTTTGTGCCGGCCACCGCCTCGACGTAGGCTCGCGTGAGCGTGGCGATGCCGGAGAGCCGCCCCAGCAGGTTCAGCACGGGTCGTTCGGCGGTGAGCAAGCTGGCGGCCGGGCCTTCAATCCGAGCGATGCGATCGCCCGGCCGCGCCGGCTGGCCGTCTTCGTGCTCCGGCGACCACCGCAGCCGAGGGTCGACGAGTTCCAGCGCCATCTCGGCACCCGGCAACCCGGCGATCACGCCCTCCTGGCGAACGACCACGTCGCCCCGCGCGATCGCGCCCTCGGGCACGAGCGCCGCGGTGGTCCAGTCGCCGCCCGGCTCGCAATCCTCCCGAATCGCCAGCCCGAGCAGCTCCCTCAAGTCGGCCTTTAGGCGGTCGTCCCAGGTGATTTGGTCGAAATCTTGGGCCATGCTACGATCCGAAAGTCGTGTAGTACCAGTAGTCGAAAGCACTCAACAAGAGTATGGGACACACGGATGCTGTGGGCATTCGGCAGTCGTTGTCGCCGGGTGGGAAGAAGTTGAAGTGAACGTGGGCGTGGGGGTGTTCGGGATTGTCGCCAAGTTCTTCGTCCCACCCTCTTCCCCGAGGTAAACCCTCCGGCTTGTCGAATCGAAGGGATTGGATGTTGTTCGGGTTATCCGGTATGCCGACCAGCGCGAGCCGGTACGTGACGACCTCGACCGCGCGAGATCGTTGCGTTTGTATTTCCCGCACCCGTACATGTAGGCTCATGGAGCCGCCATGGGTCAGCTCAAGGGGGCTGAATACGGCCGGGTCGTTCCCAAAAAGCTCTTCGGGGGCGTCGAATCCGCGCAGTACGACCCACGTGCTTCGGGTCTCGTCGAACCGGGAAGGTAGAGTGATTCGATCTTCCGGAGCGATCGAGGAGCAGCGGAAGACTCTAGCTTTCAGTTGCTCCACGTACTGGCGTGCGCTTGCGATAGTCGTCATGGCTTGGTGGTCGTTTTCAAACCCGCTCGGACTGCCAGCAGGTCGTTCCAGAGCCAATGATCATCCGTGGCTTCCATTTGGCCCCGAGACCATTCTTCCAGGAATTCTTTGCTCGTGATCCCGAATCGCTCCTCGAACCGACGAACGGCCGCGTTCACGTCGCGGAGGGTCATTGGGGGCGCAAGATCTTCGGCGCGGGCCACGCTGGTTCCCACCCAGTCCATCAGGTCGGGACAGTCCGTGACGAAATCTCGTTTTCGATTCTCACGAATTGCCACGATCACAGCCCGGAGCGAAACAAGCCTTTCACGAAAGCCGTTGAGGGTCCTGGCGGCCGCCGGAGCCAACGGTTCGATTCCATAGACCAGAAGACACCGCTTTGAGCCGTCGCGCCGGTCGAGACCAGCCAGAAGTTGCTCATGGACAGTCACGCTGTCAAGATCCGCCGCCGACCGCCTCGACAGGATGGTGTCGGTACGTTCCCCGCGAAGGGCGGGACGCAGCCTGGCGACAAACGAGTCCAACGCCGGCTGGCTGGCCCAGGTGACCATCGCCACGGAAGGGTGGTGGGAAAGCAGCCCACGACAGAACTCGGCAAGTTCGAGAAACACGAGGATGCTCCCCCCGACTGTTTCAAGATGGCGTCGACTGTTTTCGGAGCATTCTCCGGCGATACGCTTCCACAAGCGGCTCCGCCCAACTTGCCAGGCGGAATTGCCTCTCCGGAGGCGCCGTGCCGTCGCGCACCAGGATTCCGTCCCGAAGCAGTGAAATCGCTCGGGGTACGTTGGAGCCCTCACTGTCCAAGACGTCGATCAATGCCCGGTAGTCCGAATCGTCGAGACGTCCTCGCCATCGGTCGGCGATGTCGCGCAACACGAGATCGACGTGGTAATCGCGGACGTGGACCTCATCTGCTTCCACCGCATACGCCACGCAGGCCGAGCAGGCAGACACGAACGTGCGTGGCAAACCGCTTGAGGCGTTTGCCAGTCGGCGGCACTGAAGAGCCGAGAGAACCCCTTCGGCGCCCACGGATCGCAATATGCTCAAGTACGGCTGTAAGGCCGGATCGTCCAGGGTTCCACCGTCCGCCGCCGGTACCGGCAACGGATCGAGCACCTGCACGTCAAACCAGACCTCGTCCAATTCCCGGCCGCGCGAAGAGAAAAGCGCATCCAAAGGCAACGTCGACACAATTCCGCACGGCAAGCGAAGCCAGGCCATCGCCCGATTGAGGAACACGTCGTCGCGTGCCTCTTCGCTTCGAACCTTATCCAGATCGTCGATCACCAGCAGCACGGGCTTTCCCGCCTCGTTCTCAAGCTCCTTCAGAATGAGTTCGCAACTCAAGGCGAGCGGGCTGGGATCCAAAGCGCCGGCCTGCTCGACGCTGACCGAACGCAACGCCAGCCGCTGGAGAATCTCATCGTAGAGGTTTAGGAGGGCCCAACCTGTGTCGACAATCCTCAGCGTGGGTTTGCCCGCGAGAAGCGCACGGGCGTCGACCTGTTCCAGCAACTCTTTCTGAATACGGTGGAGAGGAGTCAGCTTTGCCGGTCTCGTCTCCTCGGGCACCAGCTTGCGCACTAGGTCCACCAATCCTCCCACCAAGCCCGGCGAAATTTCTCCCAACCGTTTGACCCAAGAGCGGATCGAAGCCTCCAGGAGTACCACGAGAAGGCTGAACGTGTTCACGTTGTGAACGCCCAGCGTACTCGCGACTGAACACTGAATCACCCAACGATTCGCCTCCATTTCCCGCGCGAAATGCAGCAACTCCGTCGACTTGCCCACGCCGATGTGGCCGGTCAAGAGCATCTTGGCGAAGGGATCGGCACCCAGGTGGGCCCGGATCTGTCGCAGTGCGGTCGAATCGCGAGGAATGCGCGGGATCGCGTCACCCGTCTGCCCGGCGGGAACGTTCGGGTTGAGGCGCCGAAGAACGGCCTCCAGGCTTGCCCTGTTCCGAGTTGTCGCTTTCTTGGCCATCGGATTCGTCGGTCGTATTGGAATTCGGCGTCCTAACGCCTTTCCGCTTATCGGCTTGCGGCTATGTCCGCCTTAACCTGCCCCAAACCTTCTATCTTCAGCATACGAATTGGTGGGGGGAAAGTGAACCCGTATAATAGAGTTGTCCACCCTTTCGCCCGGCGGCGAGCGTGGCGGTGGATAGGGACGTTCATACGGGGAACTGCTGGTGAGAAGCGATCCCGAGCCCAATTCCGGCTCCCTTACACCCTACCTCCTCCGCCGGGCGGATCAGGTGGGGGTGGCGGGGTTGGTGGTGTTGGGGCTGGTGTCGATGGGGGGGTGGTGGATTGCGCATGGGGGTTGCCGGGGGCGGTTGGTCGAGATTGATCGGGCCGAGCCCCAAACGGCCGAATTTCAGGTCGACCTGAACGAGGCCGGCTGGCCCGAGCTGGTGCAGTTGCCCGGCATCGGCGAGACGCTGGCCCGGCGGATCGTCGATTCCCGGAGCCAACAGGGCCCGTTCCTCGACCACGAAGACCTCAAGCGGGTGCGGGGCATCGGCCCCAAGACGCTCGAGAAGGTCACGCCCTATCTCCGCCCCATGCCCGAACGCGGGGCCATCGTGCGGGAAGCGGGCGACCGCGACGACCAGTCATGATCTGTTTGTGCGATTAGATTCCGGAACTCCGTTTAGCCGGCGGGCTTCCCGCCGGGGCCTGATGGGAAAGTAAACGACCGTGTTTAAGCTCGTCAGTGATTTCAAACCGGCCGGGGACCAGCCCCAGGCGATCGAGGCGCTGACCCGAGGGCTCCGCGAAGGCCGCCGGGAACAGGTGCTGATGGGGGTGACCGGGTCGGGGAAGACGTTCACCGTGGCGGGGGTGATCGAGAACGTGCAGCGGCCCACGCTGGTGATGTCGCACAACAAGACGCTGGCCGCCCAGCTTTACAGCGAGTTCAAGGAGTTCTTCCCGCACAACGCGGTCCACTATTTCGTCAGCTACTACGACTACTACCAGCCCGAGGCGTACATCCCCCAGCGCGACATCTACATCGAAAAAGACGCCTCGATCAACCAGGAGATCGATCGGCTCCGGCTGGCGGCCACCAGCGCGCTGGTCACGCGGCGCGACGTGATCATCGTGGCCAGCGTGTCGAGCATCTACGGCCTGGGATCACCGGCCGACTACCGGGAGATGATGATCGGGCTGAAGATCGGCCAGGTGGTCGAGCGCGACGAGATGCTCGCCCGGCTGGTCGACATCCAGTACGAGCGGAACGACGTCGCCTTCGAGCGGGGCAGGTTCCGAGTGCGGGGCGACTGCGTGGAGATCTTCCCTTCCTACGAGCAGTTCGCCTTCCGGATCGAGTTCTGGGGCGACGAGGTCGAGCAGCTCGCGATCATTAATCCCACCAGCGGCGAGGTGATTAGCCGGCAGCAGGAGTTGTACGTCTATCCGGCCAAGCATTTCGTGTTGCCCGACGACCGCATCGCCGCCGCCTTGGACGAGATCCGCAAAGAATTGGAGGACCGCCTGGCCCAGTTCCGGCGGCAAGGCAAGCTGCTGGAGGCCCAGCGCCTCAGTGCCCGGACCCGGTTCGACATCGAGATGCTCCAGGAGGTGGGATATTGCCCGGGCGTCGAGAACTACAGCCGGCCGCTCTCCGGCCGCCCGCCGGGATCGCCGCCGGATACGCTCTTCAGCTTCTTCCCCGACGATTTTCTCCTGCTTGTCGACGAGTCGCACGTCACCGTGCCGCAGATCCGCGGCATGTACCATGGCGACCACAACCGGAAAGTGACGCTGGTGGAGCACGGGTTCCGGCTCCCCAGCGCCTTGGATAACCGGCCGCTGAAGTTCGACGAATGGGAGCGAGGGATCCGCCAGGTGATCTACGTCTCGGCGACGCCCGGCCCTTACGAGCTGGAAAAGACGGGCGGGAAGATCGTCGAGCAGGTGATCCGTCCCACGGGCCTCTTGGACCCTCAGATCGAGATCGTGCCGGCCGGCGGGCAGGTTCCCCATCTGCTCGAGCAGATCCGCCGCCGGGCCGCGGCGGGAGAGAGGGTCTTGGTAACCACGCTCACCAAACGCATGGCCGAAGACCTGGCCGACTATTTCACCCGACAGGACGTCCGCTCGAAATGGCTGCACAGCGAGCTGGACGCCTTCGAGCGGGTGGAACTGCTCCGCGACCTGCGCCAGGGGCATTTCGACGTCCTCGTCGGCGTGAACCTGCTCCGCGAAGGGCTCGATCTCCCCGAGGTCTCGCTGGTGGCCATCCTCGATGCCGACAAGGAGGGTTTTTTGCGGAGCGAAACCTCGCTCATGCAAACGATCGGCCGGTCGGCGCGAAACGTCAACGCCACCGTGATCCTCTATGCCGACAAGGTGACCAACTCCATGCAGCGGGCGGTCGAAGAAACCCAGCGGCGGCGAAAAATGCAGGAGCAGTACAACCGGCAGCACGACATCACGCCGGAAACGATCCGCAAGAGCATCCGAATCGGGATCGAGGCGGAGGCGGCCGCCCATGCCGCCTCGAACACCGCCGTGGGCCGGGGCGACGAAGCCCAATACATCACCGAAGAATACTTAAGTGAGCGTGAGTCGGAGATGATCTCGGCTGCCGACGCGCTGGAGTTCGAACGGGCGGCCGCCCTGCGGGATCGCATCCAGCAGATGCGCGAGCAGATGGGCAAGCGCGCCGACGAAGTCGAGGTTCAGCACGCCACGCGAGCGGCTCGCGGCAAGCGACGCAAGAAGAAACACCGGGGCCGGGCACGCATCCCCAAGCCGGAACGGCCTTGACGAAACACGCGGGGCGGAATCCAAGGGGCGAGTGAGCGCTCTGTGGAAACAATGTAAAAGGGGAAAGACGCCCAGCGGCATCTTTCCCCCAATCTCACTTTGCGACGGACCGCAGGGCGGTCCTCAGCAGCGGTCCCAGAGAGCCGATCCGTCGACCGCCGCCGGTTTCTTACGATTCGGCCGGTTTCTCAGCGGGCTCAGCGGCTGGCTCGGCAGCGGGCTCAGCGGCGGGCTCAGCAGCGGGCTCGGCAGCCGGCTCAGCGGCGGGCTCCTCCATAGCAGGCTCGGCAGCAGGCTCCTCCGCGGCGGGCTCCTCAGCAGCGGGTTCCTCGGCGGCCGGCTCTTCAGCAGCGGGTTCCTCGGCGGCCGGATCTTCAGCGGACATCCCACCAGGATCGGCCGGCTGGGTTTGGGGCCTCGGCGTCTCTTTCTCGGCTTGGCAGCCAAGGGAAACGGCGAAAAAGCCGACGCTGAGCAACATCAGAAGCAGTGCAAGTCTCCTCATCGTAACTCCTCTACACATATCGGGGGGTACTTTGCCGCCAGAGACAACCCCTGCGCGGTTCCAATTAGGAAGATACCTTGCACTGGGAATTTATTCCTCAAGAGGTTAGATTTTCGTTGTGCGGCTCTGGTTTTCCCATTTTCCGGCAACAGCGGGAATAACTCCCCGGTTTCAGGGCTCCTACTCGTAGAAGGACTTGCGATGGCCGACGACCCCGTCGCCATGGACATTGCCCGGCTTGTTGATGAGCACCACCAGATGGTCTACCGCTACGCCTATCGGCTAACCGGCTCCGTGGCCGACGCGGAAGACCTCACTCAACAGGTTTTTCTTACCGCCCAAAGGAAGCTCGGGCAGTTGCGGAAAGTGGAAAGCGTGCGAAGTTGGTTGTTCACGATTCTTAGGAACTATTTTCTCAAGGAGTGTCAGAAGCGGCGTCCCGTACCTGCGGAGAGCCTGCAACTGGATATGAACACGATCCCGGCGGAAATTCCCGAGGAGACACACGTCGACCGAGAGCGGCTTCAGCAGGCGCTCGACGAGTTGCCGGAGAGGTTCCGTCTCGTGTTGGCGATGTTTTACTTTGAGGGTTGCTCCTACCGGGAGATCGCGGATCGGCTGGACGTGCCGATCGGCACCGTGATGAGCCGCTTGGCGAGGGCCAAAGGACACCTTCGCTCAAAGCTGCTGAGGACTGAGGACGACGCGCCCCTCGGCCCTCCGCAGAGCACCGTCAGCCAAGGAGGATAACGCCATGCCGGAAAAGCCGATTCAGGATCCACGCATCCTGGAAGCGATCGAGGCCTGTCGCCCGGCAAGCGACGACCTGGAAGACCCTGCGCTGGCGTTTCTTGCTGAACGACTGGCGGCCGATCCCCAGTTGGGCGAGCTGTTCGAGCGGCTCCAGCGCCTCGACGCGGCCGTCACCGAAGCCTTCCGAGAGGTGCCCGTGCCCGAAGGGCTGGCCGGCCGCATCAAGGCCCGGCTTGTGGCCGAACCCCAGTCGGAGGGCGCTCTTGGCCAGGGCGGCCCAAGCGACCAGGGCGGAGAAACCGGCGCGCCCCAGCCCGTCGCCGAAGTCGTCGGTCCCCGGCGGCGCTTTTCGCGGCGATGGCTTCTTGCCAGCGCAACCGGCGTGGCGATCGCGGCCTTGCTGATCGTGGCCATCGTCGTGCGGACCCCCCAGCACATGGTCTACGACGAGGGCCAAGTGTTGGAAGGGGCGATCGATTTCTTCGAGAGCGACTCGCAGCAGGGAGAGCTGGTCGCCAAGGTGCCACCGCCGGAAGCCTTCCCCGCCGGTATCGATTTTGGCCTGTCGAATTTCCCCCAGATGCGCTGGCGACACGTGGAGGGTTTCTTGGGCCGAACCGGGGTGGCCTACGACATTTCGCGGCGGGGTGGGCCCCGGGCGAACCTTTACGTGGTCAAGTGCACGGTTTCCGGCCTCCCCGCCGGCCTCCCCGCAAGCCCCCTGCAAAACCTTTCACGCCCCACCGGCAACGTGTCTGTTTCCGCGTGGCAAGCGGGCGAGTTGCTCTACGTGCTGGTGGTGGAGGGTGGCCCCGAGAAGTACAAGAGCTACGTCCCTCTCAAGACGTGGACCTGACGGGTGGCCCTGCTGATCGCCGCGTGGGCGCCTCCCCGGCTGTCCCATCCCCGCCACATTCCCGGTTTTATCGCCCGGCAGGCATGATCGGCATATTCGTCAGATTCCGTCTAATCTCCCACGGGGTGATCGGCCGAATGCGAGGATAGGGGTCAAAAAGGGACCCTCTCCGTGCGAGAAAAGGAGATTTGCTCATGAAGTGGCTCGGGATTGCGCTTTCCGTCGGTTTTCTGCTTTCAGCGGTGCCTGCCTTGGCCCAGAATCCGGCAACCGCCGACATCCGGTTCGGCAGCACGATTTCCCTGGGCGAGGTGACGCCGACGCCCGAGATGTGGTTCTACCAACAGTATGCGGAGCAATACCAGGACCCGAAGGTGGCGGTCCGGCAGAAGGCGGAAGAGCGGGCGGCCCAACGTCGGGCACGGATCGCCGCCCAAAAGTGGTACGGCTTCTCGAACATCCGCCCCACGGCAGGCATCGACCCGGTGCACGGCGACTACTCCCCGGCATGGTCCGGGAGAAACGCCAATTATCCCTTCCGTTGGAGCGGGTATGGCGCGGCGGCGGTGGTTGTGCGGCCGGTGATTTCCAGGAGCGTGTACTGACCTGTCCCACGGCCGGAAGGGGCGAGTCCGCTCTTGAGAGCCTCCCAAGAAAACAGTCGGCAGAGAAGAAGGAAGGCAAACCGGGGTCACCCGCCTGTAAAGGGTGGGGGCCCCGGTTTTGCTTTTGCCGTTGCCGGTTGAGACAGTCTCTATTGACGGTGCCGCGTGGGATGCGAGTCAATACGCCCCCGCGCCCTCAGAGGGGACGATCCGAATCTTCCGGAGTTCTTTGGCGAGCGGCTCGTAGTAATCGCGAGTGAGGATCGGATCGAGGGTTTCGTCGAAGCCTTCTCTGCCCAGGACGATCAGCATTCC
>JBDRTC010000288.1:0-3878 GCA_043824335.1 Planctomycetota bacterium
CCCGTTCCTCGTCCCTCGCCCCTCGTCCCTCATCCCTCGTCCCTCATCCCTCGCCCCTACAACTCATACACGATCCTCCCGTGGTGCTGCGAGCGGGAGATGCGGTCGGAAGCGTAGAGTCCCGCCAGCACGAACTCGACGCACGAGGCCCGAACGGCCGGATCGCCGGAGGCGTTCACCTCGAAGGCTTTGTCCCAGACGGGCGGCACGCGCTTGAGCCGCTCGGCGTAGCGCTCGGAGGGGAGCATGTCGCCGACTTCGATCTTCACGCCGCGGGAAAAAATCTGGGCGATTTCCTCCAGCCCGTGACGCTCGACGTACTCGCTGAACACGTCGCGAACGGCCTCGGCCATGATGGCGTCGACCACCTGGCGTTCGGTCATTTGGTGGCCGGCCATCATGTCCAGCTCGAGCTTTCCCAGGGAGGAGGAGTAGACGTGCCCCAGGTCGCTGATCCGCGGCACGGCCGGCCGTTCGCCCAGCACGGCCCCGCGCTGCCGGGCGCTGGCGACCATGGCCCGGTAGTTGGCGATGCTGAGCCGGGCGCTCACGCCCGACTGCTGGTCGACGTACTTCGAGCGCCTGGCCACGGTGCTCATCTGCTCGATGATCTCGCTCATGAAGTACGGCACCGTAACCGGAAAATCGCCGTCGAGCTCGACGCCGGCCTCCTGCCGGATGATCTCGATGCCCAACTGGCGGTCGCGGGGATAGTGCGTGTGGATCACCGAGCCGATGCGGTCCTTGAGCTGGGGGATCACCCTGCCGCTGCGGTTGAACGTGGCCGGGTTGGCCGAGAAGAGGATCAAGACGTCGATGTCGAATCGGACCGGGTAGCCGCGGATCTGAACGTCGCGCTCTTCGAGAATGTTGAACAGGCCCACCTGCACCAGCTCGTCCAGCTCGGGCAGCTCGTTCACGGCAAAAATGCCCCGGTGCATCCGGGGGATCAGCCCGAAGTGCAAGGCCTCTTCGGCCGACATGCTCAGGCCGCCGGCCAGCTTGGCCGGATCGATCTCGCCGATCACGTCGGCAAACTTCGTGCCCGGGGCAAGCCGCTCGGCATACCTCTCTTGGCGGGGCCACCAAGCGATGGGGATTTCTTCCTCGGGGGCGTTGGCAACCAATTCGCGTCCCTGCCGGGTGATGGGCTTGTAGGGGTCCTCGTGGACGGGGATGCCGGGCACGTCGAGGTAGGGGACCTCGTCGTCCAGAAACCGGACCAGAAGCCGCATCAGCCGGCTTTTGGCCTGCCCCTTCTCGCCCAGGAACAAGAGGTCGTGCCCGGCGATCAGGCCGATGTTGATCTCGGGAATCACGGTGTCGTCGAACCCAATGATCCCGGGAAAGAGTTCCTCCCCGCTTGCGAGCATCCGCATGAAGTTGTCGTAAATTTCCCGCTTTACCGGCCTGGAAACCCAGCCGCTCTCGCGGAGTTCCCGGAGGTTGGTCGGTTTGGTCGCGGTGGTGGCCATGGGAATCATCGTGCTTTCTGCTGGTCGTTATCCGAATTCTCGTGGGATTTCCCCCCTGAACGGCGAGGCGGGAATCGGTGTTCCGCCCATGGTGTTCATTCTAGCGTCGAAGGGATGCGAGCCAAGTTTTTCATCTTCCGGGTTGTGGAGCTTGCGGACTTCCGGGAGAAGAAATACCCTGATGGCTTGCGATGCGCGGAGCGAAACCGATAGTGGATAAGGCGGTCTTGCGGAGCGGCCATTGTGCTCAGGGTGGGACAGAAGCTGGGGAAATATCGTATTGAGCGGCGGCTTGCCGACGGGCCGTTCGCCGTGGTCTACGGGGCACTGGACACGATCGAGGGGGTCCGCGTCGCGCTGAAGATCCCCCATGCCCGTCTGCTGGACCCGGAGGTCCTGGAAGACTTTCGGCGTGAGGTCCGGCTGATGGCGAAGCTGGATCATGCCAGTATTCTTCCGTTGAAAGACGCAAGCTTCATCGAGGGTCACTTTGTCCTGGCGGTTCCTTTGGGTGAGCGGACCTTGGGGGATCGGATGCAGCGTCGCATGTCGGTCGGCATGATGTTGGACTATGCCGATCAGATGCTGGAGGCCGTGGCGTACGCGCATCACCGGCGGGTCATCCATTGCGACGTCAAGCCGGAGAACTTCATCCTCTTTGGTGACAATCGGCTCTGTCTGGCGGATTTCGGCATCTCGAAGGTGGCGCGGCGAACCGTGCAGGGCTCCGGTTCCGGCACGGTGGGCTACGTCGCGCCGGAACAGGCGATGGGCAAGCCCTCCTTTCGTTCCGACGTCTTCTCGCTCGGTCTGGTCTTCTACCGCATGTTTTCGGGCCGACTGCCCGAGTGGCCCTACCAGTGGCCTCCACCCGGCTTTGACCGAGTTCGCAAGCGACTCCATCCCGACCTGATCGAAGTCGTGCGAAGGGCCGTCGAGGCGGATCCCCGCAAGCGCTTCCGGGATGCGGGGCAAATGCAGGTTGCCTTTCGAAAAGTGAAGCGCCGGGCGATCAAACCACGCGGCGAGAAAGGGCGCCGCACCACGGGCGGAAAGGTCAGGTCCGACTGGCAAACGGCACGCCGCAAGCAATTCCAACGGGAGCACGGGAAGCTGCTGGAAACCCGCTTCGCCTGCCATCGATGTGCAGGGCCCGTGGCCGAGGCGATGCAGGCGTGCCCTTGGTGTGGCGCCGCACGGAAGGTTCATCGCGAGGAGACTCCCTTTCCCGCACAATGCCCCCGCTGCCGGCGGGGGATCAAGTTGGACTGGGGCTACTGCCCTTGGTGCTATGGTGCGGGCTTCGAGTTGACGACCACCCAGCAGTACACCGACGTTCGCTACCAGGCGCGGTGTGCGAATTCCCAGTGCCGACGAAAGCTGCTGATGCCTTTCATGCGGTACTGCCCCTGGTGTCACCACAAGGTGCGCCGGCCGTGGAAGCTGGCCGGCACAAAGGAGACGTGTCACTCCTGTGGCTGGGGGGTCCTCGCAGGGTATTGGAAACATTGTCCCTGGTGCGGGAAAGGGCTCCGCTCCCGGTGAGGTGTTGCGCATGGACCCGATCGCTCTGCCGACGACGAAACTCTACTTCGATCAGGACATGACCCGGGCAGAGTGCCACCCCTTTGCCGACGGCGCGGCGACGGTCTATTCCTCGCGATGTCCCGGCCGAGCGGCCGCCAACGAAGACGCCGCGGCGCTGATCCCGTTCACCACGGGCTCCGGAGTCCTCGCGGTCGCCGATGGGCTCGGGGGGGCCGTTGCCGGCGATCATGCGGCATGTCTTGCCATCCAGGCACTGAGAACGTCGATCGAGGAGGGGCGCCGACAGGAAACGATGCTTCGCACGGCCATCTTGAACGGGATCGAGGCCGCCAACCAGTCGGTGCAGGCATTGGGGGGCGGGGCCGCCACGACGCTCGCCGCGGTGGAAGTCCAGGGCGACACGATTCGGCCCTACCACGTGGGCGACTCGATGATCCTCGTCGTCGGCCTGCGGGGGAAAATCAAGCTCAAGACCGTCTCGCACTCGCCCGTCGGCTTTGCCGTCGAGGCGGGGCTCCTCGACCAGGGCGAGGCCATGTATCACGAAGATCGACACCTGGTTTCCAACGTGATCGGCTCGGTGGAAATGAAGATCGAGATCGGCCCGACTCTCCGGATGGCTGCTCGCGACTCGGTCCTCCTGGCCAGCGACGGGCTGTTCGACAACCTCCACGTCGAGGAGATTGTCGAGCGTTTGCGAAAGGGCCCGCTAGACCGAAGTTCTTCCCCCGTTTTGCAGCAAGTTCAAGGGAGCGTTGTATTTGGGGCGATTTCGGGCGGCAAAGTGTAGTCATGTAATACATAGTTACTGGCATTGATTCTGAGGAGCATATTGGTATAATGTCGGCATGTACA
>JBDRTC010000289.1:0-6575 GCA_043824335.1 Planctomycetota bacterium
GGCTGACATCGCCTTCCGCCTCTTGAGGCAGATCCGAACCACGATGGTCCAGGCGTACCAGGAGGTGCAAAACATGCGGGTGTGAGTGTGAGTTGAGAGTCCAGAGTTGAGAGATTGTCGATTCTGCTTGGGACTCTCAACTCTCGACTCCCGACTCCCGACTCAATTGACCAGATCAGAGCCCACGCATGGATTTTCTCAACCAATCCTTTACTCAGCTAAGAGACTTGTTTCTCTCGATGACCCCGGCGGCGCGGATCACGGCCGCGCTCTTGTTGGCCGTCGTGGTGGTCAGCTTGGGGTATCTCTTGACCCATGAGATCGCCGGGCCAGAGCTTTACTTGCTCAGCGGCGAGTCGTTCTCAATCGGCGAGCTTCAGAACATGGAAGAGGCTTTTGGGCAGGAAGCGCTCGATTCCTACGAGATCGTGGGCGCCAGGATTCGGGTCCCGCGGAGCCAGCGCAACGAATACATGGCCGCCCTAGCCAAGCACGAAGCCCTGCCGGAAGATTTTGGCGACATTCTCAATGAGGCCCTGGCCAAGGGAAGCGCGTTCATGTCGCCCAGCGACCGAGAGGCGCATCTGAAAAACGCCAAGGAGGTGCAACTTTCGCGGATCATCAGCTCGCTCAAAGAGGTCGAGGCCGCCACGGTGATGTACGACACGGAGACCAAGCCCGGCTTGAGGCGGGAGAAGGTCTATTCGGCCTCGGTCGTCGTCAAGCCGCTCGGTGCCCGGCCGCTCGACCCCGCGTTGGCTTCGTCGCTCCGGCTCCTGGTGGTCGGGTCGATCGCCGGGTTGAAGCCTCGCGACGTCGCCGTCACCGACCGGAATTCGGGCCAGACCACCTTCGGTGAGTCGGGGGACTTCAGCAACCCGACGAGTGATCCCCTGATTGCCCGAAAGCGGTTCTACGAGCAGTGGTACACGGACAAGATCCTCGGCGCGCTGCGGGGAATCCCGGGTCTGACCGTGACGCCGCACGTGGAACTCAACACGGAGCAAAAACACGAGGAGGAGCAGGTCAAGCACGACGCCAAGACCGTCGCGGTCCAGACCGAAGAATCGACGTTCACGAAGAACCGCAACTCGACCCCGCCGGCCGGTCGCGTCGGGGTCGTCGCCCAGGCGAACGCTCCCACACGCCTGACCAGCGCGGCGGCCAACAGCTCCAGCCAGGACGAGGAGCGAAGTGACAGCTCTCAGCACAGCCTCCCCTCGACCACGGTCACCAAGTCGGAGAAGGCCGGTTTTGAGGAGAAGAGGGTCACCGTCGCCGTGACGGTTCCCACCAGCTACTTCGAGAAGGTATGGCGGTCGAAGAACCCGACCGAAGAGGGTGAGGAGCCGAAACAGCCCGAGCCGACCGACTTGGAACCGATTCGCTCGGAGACGTTCGCCAAAATCAAGGAAACGGTGGCCGCGATCATCCACCAATCCGAGGGCGTGACCGATCCGACGGAGCTGGTCACCGTGGCCGAGTTCCCCGACATCGCCCTGCCGCCGATTCCCAAGCCGGGGCTGGCCCGGAACGCCCTGACCTGGCTGAGCCAGTATTGGAGCACGGTCGGGCTGATCGGTCTGGCGCTGTTCAGTCTGGTGATGCTCCGTTCCATGATTCGCGCGGTGCCCGGCGGCGAGGCCGAGGGTCACGCGCCGAAATCGGTGCCCACGGAACCCGGCGGAGAAGAAGATTCGGCCCAAGCGGCCAGCGAGCGCAAGCTCCAGCGCTTCACCGGTTCGGGCGCCTCGATTCGCGACGAGCTCACGGAACTGGTGAACGAAGATCCCGAAACGGCAGCCAACATCCTTCGCAACTGGATCGGCACGGCAAGCTAAACCATGAAATCCCAGATCAACGGAATCCGAAAAGCAGCGATTCTGGTGGCCTGCCTTGACCGGACGGCCGCCGATCGAGTATTGGACGAGATGGACCCCGAGCAGGCGCAGCGGGTCCGCCGGATGACGGTCGAGCTGGACGACGTCAATCCGGAGGAAGAGCGGCAGATCATCGATGAGTTTTTCCGCGTCCGGCCGATGGTTCCGGCAAAGCAACCGCCGGGCATCGAGCTCGACGGCAGCCTGGCCCGCGTGCTCTCGCACCGGCCCGGCCCGTTCTCTTCCGAGGAACCGCACGATTCGCGCGCCTCCGAGGGTCGGCCGTTCTGCTTTCTCCACGAGGCGGAGGGCAAGAAGCTGGCTTCGCTGCTGGCAAACGAGCGCCCCCAGACCATCGCCCTGGTCCTTTCGCACCTCCCGCGGGAACAGGCCGGCAACGTGCTGGTCCGCCTCGGGCCCTCGCTCCAGGTCGACGTGCTCCGCCGGCTCGTGGACTTAGAGGAGACGGACCCGGAAATCCTCCGGGAAGTCGAGCGGGCGCTGGAGATGCGGTTTTCGAAACAGGTGCTCACGCAGCGACGCCGAGTGGCCGGGTTGTCGGCGGTGGCCGGGATCCTGGAGGCGTCCGACCGGCAGGTGGGAGCCGAGATCCTGGGCAATCTTGCCTCGCGGGATCGCCACCTGGCCGAGCGGCTCAAACCCCAGCGGCCGGCCCCCGAGCCGCTCGAGTTTGCCGACGTGGTCGAGCTCGACGCCGTTGCCCTGGCGGCCGTCTTTCAGGCGGCGGGGACCGAGCTCGTTTTCCTGGCCCTGGTGGGCGCTCCGCCTCGCCTGATCGATCGCGTGCTCCAGGGACTTTCCGAACGATCCGAATCGGAGGCCGAGCTGATCCGCAGTCAACTCGACGATCCCGGCCCCACGCGCCTTAGCGACGTGGAAGAAGCCCAGCGTCGGATCGCCGAGGTCGCTGAGCAGTTGGCCGTCGAGGGCCGCCTCCGGCTTCCCTCCGAGCGACGTTCACCCCATGCAATGGCCCTTTCAAAAACCTCGTAGCACGGCACCACTTGTCTATGTCCACGATCATCAAGGCTGTCGATCTGAACCGCGACGTCCAAGGCGTGGCGTTCAACTTCGACGACATGACCGCCAAGGCCCAAGAGCACCTCGACACGATCCGCGACAAGGCGGGCGAGATCGTCATCCGCGCCCGGAACGAAGCGGACCAGATCCGCAACGAGGCCCAGGCCGAAGGCCGGCGAGCGGGCCTGGAAGAGGTGGATCGCATCGTCCAGAAGCAGCTCTCCCAACAATTGACCACCCTCTTGCCCGCTTTGCGGCAAGTGGTCCGGGAGATCCACAGCGCCAAGCAAGCGTGGCTGGCGCACTGGGAGAAGAGCGGAGTGCACACGGCGGCGGCAATCGCCGAACGGCTAGTCCGCCGAGAACTCCAGAAAGCGCCCGAGATCACCCTCGCCCTGGTTCGCGAAGCACTGGAGCTGGCCACGGGCAGCTCCCGGTTGCGGATTCTCATCCACCCGACCGACCACGAAACGCTCGGCCCCCAGGTCGAAACGATCATCGCCGAGCTTTCCGCGTTGGGCACGGCCGAACTGGTCGCCGACCCCCAGATCAGCCGCGGCGGATGCCGCGTCGAGACCCGTTTCGGCACGATCGACCAGCAGTTTGAAAAGCAGCTTGCCAGAATCGAGGAGGAGCTGACGTAGTCATGGACATCGCCGAACAACTCCAAGCCGCCATGCCGACCGAGCTGACGGGAAGTGTCGCCCGAACGGTGGGAATGACCGTCTCGGCGGCCGATTTTCCCGCGCCGGTCGGGGCGTTGGCCGAAATCGAGCGACAGGCCGGGCACCCGCTTCAGGCCGAAGTGATCGGGTTTCGCGACGAGTTGACCGTGCTCTATCCGTTCAGCGAGCTGGCCGGGGTACGGCGCGGGAATCGCGTTCGGTTGGTCCGCACGTCGCGATGGCTCCGGGTGGGAGAGGAGTTGCTGGGCCGCGTGATCGATTCAGAAGGAAACGCCGTCGACGGCAAACCGCAGCCGGCCCTTCCGGAGCGGACCCGATTCCAGCGTCAACCACCCCATCCTTGCCGGCGACCCAGGATCGACGCCCCCTTGCCGACCGGGGTCCGCGCGATCGACGGGCTGTTGACCTGCGGAAAGGGGCAGCGGATGGGGATTTTCTCGGGGTCCGGAATCGGCAAGAGCGTGCTCTTGGGCATGATGGCCCGGCACACGGCCGCCGACGTGATCGTGATCGCGCTCGTTGGGGAGCGCGGGCGCGAGGTCAATGAGTTCATCCAGCGCGATCTGGGACCCGAGGGACTGGCCAAGAGCGTGGTCGTGGTGGCCACGAGCAACGAGCCGGCCCTGGTTCGTGTCCACGCCGCCAACACGGCCACGGCGATTGCCGAGCACTTTCGCGACCAGGGCAAAGATGTGCTCCTCTTGATGGACTCCCTGACGCGATTTGCCTTGGCGCAGCGTGAGATCGGTCTGGCCGCGGGCGAGCCGCCCACCACGCGGGGCTACCCGCCTTCGGTGTTCTCGCTGTTGCCCCAACTGGTCGAGCGCACGGGGCGAAGTCCCCAGGGCAGCATCACGGCCTTCTACGCCGTGCTGGTGGAAGCCGACGATCCGAACGAGCCGATCAGCGACGCCGTGCGGGGCCTGCTCGACGGCCACGTGTGGCTCTCCCGCAATCTCGCCTCGCGCGGACACTACCCGGCAATCGACGTGCTCGAAAGCCTCAGCCGCCTGATGCCCGAAGTGACCGACGAGGAGCACCGCCAGGCGGCCGTCTTGATCCGCCGTCTGCTCTCCGCCCATCGGGACCACGAAGACCTGATCTCGATCGGCGCGTACCGTCGCGGCAGCAACCCGGCCGTCGACGTGGCGATCGACATGCAAGAGCAAATCAACGCCTACCTGCGACAGCGCGTCGCCGACCGCTCCACGCTCGAGGCAACGCACGCCGCGCTTTTGCAGTTGAAACAGGGGGTGGCCCAGCGCTTGGCCGCCGCGCAGTTGAACCCGGCCCCGGCGCAGGCCGCGGCCGGCAACCCGTAAGGCAAGGCAAAGACATCGAAATACGTTCCGTGCAAAAACGGCCTGCTCAAACCATGCCAAAGTTCAAGTTCCGACTGGCCACGCTCTTGCGGCTCCGCGAAACGGATCGCGACGAGCGCCGCGGGCAACTCGGCCAGGCATATCGGGCCGATGAGATTATCAGGCGGCGGCTGGGCGACCTCACGCGCGAGCTGGGCGACCTGGCCACGCAGAACCGCCAGGCGGCGGCCCCGGCTTTTCGCAAAGTCCTCGACGTGGATCGACTGCTGGAAGTGCGGCGCTACGAGTTGGTTGTCCTCTCCCAGCGGCACCAGGTGGACCAGCAGCGCCAGGCGATCGAGGTCGAGATCGAACGTCGGCGGGAAGCGCTGGTCGACGCCGATCGCCAGGTCCGGGTGCTGGAAAAGCTCCGCCAGAAGCAACTCGAGCGGCATCGCCACGAGGAGAACCGCCGCGAGATCAAGCAGCTCGATGAGACGGCCGCCCGTCATGCGAGGCAGGAGGACGACGAATGATTCTTCACAAAGGCCGCTGGATCCTCCTCTCCAAAACCGCCCTGACCCTGTTCGCCTGTTTCTCGATCGCCACGCTCCTGGCCCAGGCGATCATCCTCGGGTATCTCTTCCTCAGTTGGCAACTGGATCGGGAGAAGGTGATCGAGATGCTGGCGATCGCGCAAGGCATCGACTTGTTCGCGGCCGAGAGGGAGGCCCTGGTCCAGGAGGAAATTCCGCCGGAACAACCTTCCTACCAGGACTGGATCGAGCGGCGTGCCACGATGTTCCGCGACCTGGAACTGCGAGAAACGGCGCTGGAGAACGCTGTGGACGGGCTCGGCGTCGAACAGGGGCAACTCACCGAAGCCCGGGAAGCGTTTCGGCAGGTCCAGGAGGGCTTCAAAGTCCAACTGGCTGCCGCGAAAGCGGAAGCCGCGGCCGAAGGCATGCTGACGCTCGGCGGCATCCTGGAATCGATCAAACCGAAGCAGGCCAAAGACCAAATCTCGGAGATGCTCGACAACGACGAGAAGGACAAGGTCGTGGTCCTGTTCAAAGGGATGTCGGACTCCAAGCGGGCCAAGATTCTCGCCGAGTTCAAGACCACGGAGGAAATAGAGCAGGTGGCCGAAATCCTCCGTCTGATCGGCGAGGGGGAACCGGCAACCTCGGTCCCCTCGGAAACGCTCCAAGAACTCGAATTCGCCTCCTCGCCTCCTCGCTAAGAACCCTCGATTGACCGGAACCTAGGATGCACGCCATGTCGCGAGTGAACGTGGATCACCTGAGCGGCCTTTTCTCGATCGAGCTGGTCACCCCTGCGATCGGCCCGCCCGGCGCTTTCTTCTCCAAAGCAGGCCGGAGCGTTTCCTTCGAGCGATACCTCGAACAGGCCGCGCGGACGTTCCAGACCACGGCCGACACCCACCGGCCGACGACGCCCGACACGTCGCGTCGAGATGCGGATGACCGAAGCCGGCACGCAAGTGGCCCGCCCGTGGCCGCGTCGAGCGACGCCCCCTCTCGCCGGGCCGACCCGGGCAGTCGGGTAAACGAGCCGGCGGCAGCCAGCAGAACCCCATCAGTCGCCGTCCCGCAAAAGAGCGTCTCCCAAGCCGACCAGGAACCAGCCGCCTCAGACGCCGACCA
>JBDRTC010000290.1:0-3090 GCA_043824335.1 Planctomycetota bacterium
ATGGTCTCGGCCGTCTGCCTGGGAGGGCACTGGAAGCGCGTCAACACGGTCGTTCCCGAGCTGTTCCAGGGCCGCAGTTGGCTCAGCGCGAACCTGGAAAGCCCCGAGTTCGAGAAGAACCGCTACGACGTGGTCACCCAGTGCATCGAGCGCGGCATTAACTACATCGACGCCTGCACCAAGCAGGAAGTGATCATGTACGCCAAGGCCCTCAAGGGCCGCCGCGACAAGATGCACCTCGGCTTCTCCTGGTATCAAGAGGAGATGCGAGGGTTGAGCGGCCAGTGGCAGGCCGCGAAGAAGGAAGGCAAGCCGAAACCGCCCGGCTGGATCACCGCCAAGCTCAAGGAGGCCATCGATCACGGCTTCAAAGAAACGGGGCTGGAGTACGTCGACGTCTGGCGAATCACCTGCCACGAGCAGAGCGGCAACCATGAAGACGCGGAAATGGAGGAAATGTGCGAGGCGCTCGCCTGGGCCAAGAAGACGGGCCGGGCCCGCTTCACCGGAATCTCCTCCCACCACCGGCCGCACATCAAGAAATGGATCCAAGCGCGGCCCGACGTGTTCGACGTCATCGTCACCCCCTACACGGCCAAGACCAAGATGACCGGCGTCAAGATTGAAGCGGCCGAGGAAGGCAACGCCGCCACCGTCACGCGCATGGACGACGGCTCCTGGGAAAACAGCCTATGGTATGCCATCGAGCAATGCGACGTGGCCTGGTTCGGCATCAAGCCGTTCGCCAGCGGCTCGGTGTTCAAGGGCGACAGCTCGCCGGGCAACGAGCACGAGGAGGAAGACAGCAAGATCGCGCGGCTGACGATTCGCTCGATCCTGACAAACCCCGTGATCACCGCCCCGATCCCCGGCATGATCACGCCGGAGCAGGTCGACAACGTCGCCGTGGCCGTGCTCCAGCGCCGCGCGCTGGACGTCAAGGAGCAGGCCCAGCTCGACGCGGCCACCGACCGGGCCTTCGCCAACCTGCCGTACCACTACCGTTGGCTCAACGACTGGAACCACGTGTAGCACCGGTCGTCGTTCGGACACGTCGCGGATGGAAGTGCGAGACACCACTTTCATCCGCGTTTTGGTTCTGGTTCCCAAGCTGAGCTTGGGAACCAGTTAAACCATTGAAGTGAAATGCGAACAAAGGAGTAATCCGGGACCCGCGATGAAAGATGCCGTTTGGCTGATACTTCTGCCTGTTTCCGCGGTCGTTGTTCTCGCGTGCTTCGGCGATTTCCCCCGAGACGAGTCGCGGGCCCTGGCGGCCCCGCCGCTCTCGCTGGACGGGTTGCTCGACGAGAAGCTCCCCGAGGCCCCGAAAATGGCCGCGAAAGCCAAGGTCGACAACAGTGCCTGCTACGTCTGCCATGGCAACTACGAAACCGAGGAGCTGGTCGTTTCCCACGCCGAGGAAGAGGTCGGGTGCATCGACTGCCACGGCAAGTCGTCCGAGCACCGCGACGATGAGGACAACATCACGCCGCCCGACAAGATGTACGCCCCCGGGGACATCAAGAAGATGTGCGAGAAGTGCCACGAAACGCACGACGCGCCCGCCCGAAAGGTGCTCGAGCGGTGGCAGACGCGCTGCCCGGCCAAGACGAATCCGGACGAGATCCTCTGCACCGATTGCCATTACCAGCACCGGCTGAACTTTCGCACCGTGTGGTGGAACAAGAAGACGGGCGATCTGATCGTTCGCAAGGAGGGAGAGCGCACGAAGCCGGCCCAAGACCTGAGGAAGACGCGGGAGGAAATGCAGTGAAGTACACGGCTTGGGCGGTTTTGCTCGCGGCGGCGGGGATCGGCCTTTGGTCGACGTTCGGCGACGCGGCGAACCGGGAACTGATCGCGACCGCGCGTGCCGGGGAGGCCGAGAAGGCGAAGAAATCGAGCGGGCCGCCCCCGCTGATGGTCGATCGAAGCGCGCCCTTGTTGCTCGAGGAGCCGAAGGAGAAGCCTCCCGTCGACCCGAACGCCGGACCCGTGGCCGACAACAGTGCCTGCTACGTGTGTCACACGAACTACGAAGAGGAGGAGATGGTCGTCGTCCACGCCCGCGACAAAGTCGGCTGCATGGATTGTCACGGCAAATCATACGCGCATCGCGACGACGAAGACAACATCACCCCGCCCGACGTGATGTTTCCGCAAGAGGCGATCGACAAGGCCTGCGCCGAGTGCCACGACGACCACGACGTGGCCGCCGTGAAGGTGATCGCCCGATGGCAGGAGCGCTGCCCCGGCAAGGAAAACCCCGGCCAGATCGTCTGCACCGACTGCCACGGAGAGCACCGCTTGAAGATCCGCACGGTGCGGTGGGACAAAAAGACGCACCGGCTCATCCTCCGGAAGAGCGAAGAACAGGCCGGGGCCGCCTCGGAACGTTAACGTCCGTTTTCGCGAACATGGGATCGAACATGCGATCTGCCTGCCTTGTCGACACCACGCGGTGCATCGGCTGCCGGAGCTGCCAGATCGCCTGCAAGCAGTCGAACGAGCTGGCCGAAGAGCACACGAAGTTCTTTGCCGCCCCCGGTGGATACCAAAACCCGGGCCGCTTCTCGCCGCGGACGTTCACCTACGTCAGCTTCCACGAGGGGGAAGACGCCGACGGCAATCCGACGTGGGCCTTCGTCAAGCGCCAGTGCATGCACTGCACCGACCTGTACTGCGCCCAGGTCTGCGCGCCGAAGGTGTTTCGCAAGACGGCGACCGGCGTGATTGCGTACGAGGCGGGCCACTGCATCGGTTGCGCCGCCTGCGTCGACGCCTGCCCCTTCGACGTGCCCACGATCGACTACTGGGACCTGGCCACCCCGCACATCCGCAAGTGCAGTTTTTGTCTCGGCCGGCAGGAGTCGCCGGTCGACGAGGCAGAACTCGACGCCCGGCCGCTCTCGACCTCCGCTCACGAGCGCCGCGGTCAAAGCTTCCAGACGCCCGCCTGTGCAAAGGCCTGCCCGGCCGATTGCCTCCAGTTCGGCGACCGCGACGAATTGCTGGCCGAAGCCAAGCGGCGCATCGCGGCGGCCCCGGAAAGGTACGTCGACCACGTCTACGGCGAGACGGAAGCCG
>JBDRTC010000291.1:0-2837 GCA_043824335.1 Planctomycetota bacterium
CGTGATCAACGCGCTTCAGGAAAAGCACGGCATCTACACCCAGGCGACCCGCTCCAATCCGCTGGTGCTCCGTATCCAACCGCCGCTAACAATCACCGCCGACGAGGTCACCCAATTCCTCGCCGCCATCGAAGACTGCGCTCTGGAGATCGAGTTCTGCCTGAACCTCATCGACGAAGCCCTCACCAAATCCGGCACCGGCCAACACCAAAGCCAACCCAACAACAACACCCACAACAACCCCACCTCCCACCCCGCAGACTAAACCGGCGAGGTTTCGTCGAGGTCTGGGACGAGAGCAGAGGTCGACGTGAGGAGAGCCCGATGACTGACATTCGCGAACAGTGGCGGAGCGTTGTCCGCAAGCACGCCTTGCACTACGAAAAGCCCGCCAACGACCGGCACTGGGCTCCGGAGCTGGAGACCTGCTCCCGCGACCGGCTCCGGGAGATCCAAAGCGAAAAGCTGGCCGTGGCCTATCGCTACTTGTGGGAGTGCAGCAGCTTCTACCGCAAGAAGTTCGAGGAGGCGGGCCTTGGACCGGAGAGCGTCAACAGCGTGGACGACCTGCCGAAGATTCCCCTGACGCACCGCGAGGAATGGCTCGAGGACCAGGAAGCGCATCCCCCCTGGGGCACGTTCTCGCCGTTGCGCAACGAGGACTGGCTGGAGCGCGGCTGGATGTTCTTCAGCACGTCGGGAACGACGGCCAAGTTTCCCCGCGTGTTTCGGCACACGACCTTCGACCGCGACCTCTGGGGCTATCTTGGCGCCCGGGCGCTCTACTCCATGGGCATCGGCCGCGGCGATCTGGCCTTCCTCTGCTTCAGCTACGGCACGTCGGTCGGATTCTGGAGCATGCACTACTCGCTGCACCACATGGGCGTTCCCTTGATTTCCGGCGGGGGGGCGAACACGGAGCGGCGGGCGATGTTCATCGAGAACTACCGCCCCACCGTGCTGATGTGCACCCCGAGCTACGTGCTCTACATGGGACGAAAGATGGAGCAACTCGGCATCTCACCGCGCGAGAGCTCGATCCGATTGATTTGCTGCTCGGGCGAGCCGGGGGCCTGCGTACCGGCCACGAAAAAACGCGTGGAGGAACTCTGGGGGGCCGAAATGCACGACCATTTCGGCTGCACCGAGGTCGCCATGCCCCCGCTGGGCTACACCTGCTCGCACCTGGTGAAGCGAAAAGACCAGCCGGTCGACAGCCACATGATGGAAGACGTCTACATTCCCGAGGCCCTCGATCCGGAAACGTACCAACCCGTGCCGGAAGGGAAGCCGGGCGTGCTCGCCGTCAGCAATCTCTACAGCGAAGCGCAGCCGATCCTGCGCTACGTGATGGGCGACTGGATCTCGATCTCGACCGAGCCCTGCGAGTGCGGGCGGACCCACGCCAGGGCGCTGGGTGGCTTGCGCGGCCGCCACGACAAGCTGATCAAGATCCGCGGTCTGCTTTTCTTCCCCGCCGCCATCGAAGACGCCGTGCGGTCCCAGCCCGAGGTCGGCGACGAGTTCCGCGTCGAGCTCGACCGCGAGGGCGACATGGACCAGGTCAAGGTGACCATCGAGCCCAGCCCGGAAACGGCCGAGCTCGGCGATCAGGAGCGGCGGGCGAGAGTGGCCCACGCGCTGAAAGGGACGCTGGGGCTTCGCGTCAACGTGGAAGTGGCGCCCTACGGTTCGCTGCCTCGCTCGCAGTTCAAGTCAGACCGCCTGACCGACCGGCGCCCCAAGCTGCACGAAGGATAGCTGCCCGTGTGAAAGGAACGCCGGAAAACGACGATTAAGGGAGGCCAATCGCCATGAGCCCAGACAAATCTGAAACGCCGCCGGCCGCAGTTCCGGTCGGATGGATTCCCCCGGCCGACGGCAAGCAGCAGAGGCTGCTCTACTTCACGCGGGCCGCCGGGTATGAGCACTCGGCCGTCTGCCGCAAGGGCGAGGAGCCGAGCTACTCCGAAAAGTACCTCGCCGAGATGGGTGACCGGGCCGGCTTCGAGATCGACTGTACCAAGGACGGCCGGGTCTTCGACGGGGACCTCGACCAGTACGATTGCCTGGTCTTTTACACGCTCGGCGACGTCACCCGATCCGACGGGCGACACACGCCACCGATGACGCTCGCGGGAAAGCAAAAGCTCCTCGACGCGATCGAGGCCGGCATGCCCTTTGTCGGCTTTCACGCCGCGGCCGACACCTTCTACGGCGAAGGGCTCGACCCGTACGTCGACATGATCGGCGGCGAGTTCTCCGGGCACGGCCTGGAGCAGGAGGCAACGATGCGGGTCACTTCGCCCGGCTTCCCGGGCCTGGAGGGAATTGGGGACTCGTTCCGCCTGTTTGAAGAGTGGTATACGTTCAAGAAGATTCGCACCGACATGCACGTCATCCTCGCGCTGGAGACCGAGGGGATGCTGGGCAAGATCTACGACCGGCCGCCGCTACCCGCCTCCTGGGCCCGCATGCACGGCAAGGGCCGCGTCTTCTACACGTCGCTGGGCCACCGGGAAGACGTCTGGGCCAGCCCGATCTTCCAACAGATCGCCCTGGGCGGCCTGGCCTGGGCGATGGGGAACGTCGACGCCGACGTCACGTCCAACTTCAACCAGGTCACCCCCAAGGGACGCCAGCACAAGAAAGTCCCCTTCGAGCCGGGAACGGTTTCACGCTAGGGGCGTAGGGGCGAGGGGCGTAGGGACGAGGGGCGAGGGACGAGGGGCGAGGGGTGAGGGACGAGGGACGAGGAGATGGCGCACCGTCGCGTTTCTTGACCTCGGTCCCAAGCGGAGCTTGGGAACAAGTTGCAAACGGGAAGCGGCCAAATC
>JBDRTC010000292.1:0-2715 GCA_043824335.1 Planctomycetota bacterium
TACCTCGAACAGGCCGCGCGGACGTTCCAGACCACGGCCGACACCCACCGGCCGACGACGCCCGACACTGCGCGTCGAGATGCGGATGACCGAAGCCGGGACGCAGGTGGCCCGCCCGCGCCCGCGTCAAGCGAGGCCCCCTCTCGCCGGGCCGACCCGGGCAGTCGGGAAAACGAGCCGGCGGCAGCCAGCAGAACCCCATCAGACGCCGACCCGCAAACGAGCGTCTCCCAAGCCGACCAGGAACCAGCCGCCTCAGACGCCGACCAGGGAACGGACGTTTCAGACGCCGACAAGGAAGCGGACGTTTCGGACGCCGACAAGGAGGCGAGCGTTTCGGACGCCGAGTCCTCGTCCGACGCAGAAGAGGAAAACAACGACGAGGAATCCATCGCCAACGCGACCCAAGCCGTGCAGCTCGTGAACGTCGACCCTTCCGACCACTCCAGCACTCAGCAAGGCCCTGACGGCAATTCGCTTGTGCCGGACGAGGACGCTGCGGTCCGCGACGGGAAACAGGACGCGGCCCAGGATTCGAAACGGAAGGAGGCGCCCGCTCCCGCGGGTAAACTGTCTGAGGGCAAGCCGGAAGGAGCGGACCAACCCGGGGACACGGCTGAGATCGAGGAGTCGACCTCTACGCCCGAGTCCGAGGGCCGGGAAGCGCGCCGGGTGCGGGAGGAGGAAGACACGCCCGACGAGAGCGTCCGGCAGCCACAGAGGACGACCGGCCAGGGAGACGGATCGGAGGACGAAGGCAAATCCGACGAGTCCGCCACGGTCCGCGTCGAGTCAACGGGCGAGTCCGCTCTAACGCAAGACTCGGCTGGCAACGCTCGTCGGCGCAACGGGCGCCAAGGCGAAAACCGGACCCACTCCACAGGCATCAGCGACAATCCACCCGCCGACAATCCACGCCAGCCTGAAACCGCGCAGGTCCGGCAGAACCTCGGCATCGGCCTCCCAGCGGAGACCGCCGGCGACGCCAAGAGCGACGCCGCGGCGTCGGCGCCCAGCTCGTCGCCGAGCGGTGTCAGTCAAATTGAAACGGCTGCGTCGACGCGGCCCCAGCCCGGCCAGGGCCCGCGGGAACCGTCGACCGCTCCGGCTCGGGAAACGCCCGGTCCCGACCAGGTCGACCGCGCACGGTTCGTCGGGCGGGTCGCCCGGGCGTTTGAAGCGATCGGCGACCGTAGCGGGAGCGTGCGCCTGCGTTTGCACCCCCCCGAGCTCGGCTCCCTCCGCCTCGAAGTGTCGGTGCGCAACGGCACGATGACCGCCCGGCTGGAAGTGGAAACGAACACGGCCAGAACTGCGCTTTTGGACAATCTGCCCGCGCTTCGCGACCGGCTGGCCGAGCAGAACATCAAGGTGGGCCGGTTCGACGTCGACTTGAGCGACCGATCGTTCAGCGGCTCACCCCAGCAGCCGGGCGACCATCCGCATTCGCAACACCGCCCACAGGAAAACCGACCCTACGCCGGCGCGGAGCCGGAGGTCGAACGAGCGGGCGCCTTGCCACTTAAAGCGACCAGTCAACCCGGCCAGGGAAGCCAATTGGACGTCGTCATTTGATCTCGACCAGTCGAACACGGCCCAGCGAAGGCCAAGCCTCCTGAGCCGCCATCAACCGAAAGGAACTCCGAACCATGTTGCCGGCCACCGCGGGAATCATGGGCACGCAGGGTCAGCAGAACCCGACCGGCGCGAATGCCATTGCGGACGTCGACCTCGACGATTTCCTCAAGCTCTTGATCGCCGAACTGCAAAACCAGGACCCGTTGAATCCGATGGGAAACAGCGAAATGTTCCAGCAGATCAGCCAGATTCGGGAAATCGAGTCGAACGATCGGCTGACGGAGACCCTGGAGTCGGTCCTCCTGGGGCAGAGCCTCACCACCGCCAGCAGCATGATCGGCCGGTCGATCGTGGCGATGGCGGAGGACGGCGCCACGGTGACCGGTCGTGTGGATCGCGTGTCGATCGTCGACGGAATGCCCAAGCTCAACGTCGACGGGCAGGTCGTCGAGCTGAAAAACGTCTCGGAGATCCTGGACGAATCAACGGGCGCCCAGGACGGCGATTCTTCAGGCGAGGATGCCTGAGTGCCGTAACCCGCAAGCAGCATTTCCTTGGAAAACTCAACACTCGATGGAAGGGGAGATAAACCATGGGTCTTCAATCCGCGCTGACGACGGCATTGTCGGGTCTGACTGCGGCCGAAACAACGATCGACGTGGTCGGCAACAACCTGGCCAACTCGAACACGGTGGGGTTCAAGTCCTCGCAAGCCACCTTCTCCACCCAGTTCCTGCAGACGTTGAGTCTTGGGTCGGCCCCCACTGAGAACTCCGGCGGCTCCAATCCGCGGCAGATCGGTCTGGGCACCCTGGTCGCTGGCATCGCGCCTGATTTCAGCCAGGGCACGCTGGAAATCAGTGCCAACCCCACGGACTTGGCTATTCAGGGCGACGGGTTTTTCGTCGTCGAGGACTCCTCCGGGAACCACGTCTACACCCGCACCGGCATCTTCAACATGAACTCGGAGAGCCAACTGGTCACGGTCACGGGCAACCGTCTCTTGGGCTACGGCGTCGACGACGAGTTTCAGATCCAGAGGACGGCGCTCGTACCCCTTGGGATCTCGTTGGGCACGTCGGCCGTGGCCGAACCGACGGAGAACGCGTATCTCGAGGGGTTCCTGAAGCCGTCCGG
>JBDRTC010000293.1:0-2531 GCA_043824335.1 Planctomycetota bacterium
GTGGCACGGGCATCTTGCCCGCGTTCTCCCCGCACTGGCGAGACGCCAGTGGCACCCGGCTGGGGCCCGTCATCCGGTTCCGGCGACTCCACCAGGTAGGCCGCGATGTCCGCGGCCGGATCAGTCAGTCGCGGCCCAACCGCTTCGCCCTCCGTCCCCCTTCCCTCGCCACTCGCCCCTCGTCCCTCGTCCCTCGCCCCTCGCCCCTCGTCGCCCTCGTCAACAAGTGGGACCGGCTCCAAGAGCGTGTTGGGCATCAACGTCTTGGGCGAGTGATGGGCCGGATCGCGAATCCAACTGACCAGCCACTTTCTGCCCACTTCGTGGTTCAGCTTGGATGCGAGGTTCGAGAGATTCGGCCCCTGGACGGACTCGGCCTCGGGGAACTCGTTGTGCCGGTGACAGGCCAGGCAGCCTTGCGTGAGGAAGAGTTGCTTGCCCCGCTCGGCCGATGGTGCTTCGGTCGCCTCGGGCGGCGGCTTGAGGGGCTCGACCGGCTCGCTTGAGGCCAGCAGGTACTCCGTCGAGGCGTAGATTTCCACCGCCTCGAACCGCCGGGCATCGGCCAGCGATTTGCCTGCGAGATGTTCGTGAACGCCGTAGAATTGGGGCATTCGCGTGTCGGGCCGAGAGTCCCGCGGGTTGCGGAGCCAGTCGTCCAGGAAGACGGCGTCGAGCTTTCCGGCTACGTTGCGGAGGCTCGGCCCGACTTTGCTCATGGTGCCCGCCAGGGGATCCTTCGCGGCGTCGCGGTCGTTTGGCTCCAGCCGCATGTCGGGCCCGACCTTCTCGCCCTGGGCCGTAACTCCCCGTATCTCGTGGCACCCGAAACAGCCGCCTTGGCGCACCAGATCGTACCCGGCCAAGAGCTTCGGGGCGGGCGGATCGGGAAATTTTGGGCTGGGGGCCAGGTCGGTTACGGCGTGGTGGCAGCGGAGACAGCTTGCCTCGGCAAACCGCCGGGGCCGCATGGGAAGGTCCCAGTGTTGGTTCCAGAACCAATCGTGCTCGTTGCGCCAGCGAGCCCGCCCGGCAGGATCGTTGGGCGTGTGCGAGGCAAACTTGAACTCGGTGGCGCTCCCCTGCCCGTCGTGGCAGATCGTGCAACCGAACCGGCTCACCGGATGGGGGCTGAGCGAGCCGACGAACAGGTCCAGCCGCGGGTGCGAGCTGTACGGATGCGGCAGCCCGCGGCGGACCTCGAGCTTCAGTACGTTGGGCCCGTTGGCCGCCTCCATGAGAAGCCGGCGTGCGTCCGTTCGGCTGGTGATCCCGACGCCGCCGATCTTCTTGATCACGTCGCCCGCGAGAAGCTCGGCGTCGGCCGCCGGCGTTCTCGGCCGGACCATCCCGATGGTCGCCTCCTCGGAATCGACGATCCCGCGTGAGGCAAGCTCCAGGCCGTAAAGCTCGTTGAGCGTCGGCTCACCCGGGCTTGCCGTTGCGTTTTTCTCCTTCCCGTCCTCGCCTTCTCCCGGCCCGAGAGCGGCGGGGACGGCCAATTCGACGCTGAAAACCTCTTCGCCGAGGCAGGCCGGCTCCGAGCGCGAGCCCGGTCGGGTCTTGTCGATCCCCTGGTGGCACGTTGCGCAGCGATCGAATCGGGCGACCCGGCGGAAGTGGTAGTCGATCGTCAGCTCGGGAAGCCAGGTCTGCTCGATCGCCAGCGGCCGGCCGAAGGCGTCGATGAGCGGCAGGCGCAAGATCTGCTTGCCGAAGTTCCATCGCTGCTCGGCCAGAGTCCGCTCAAAACGGTCGACCAGCGTGCGATGGTCGGCCAGCGCCTGCCGGGTCTCGACCTCTGGGCGCGTGATCTCGCGGAAGATTCCGGCCAACGCCTCGGAATGTGTCGACGCCTCCTCCGATTGGGCGACCAGGGCATCGACCGCTTGCTTGATGCCGTCGACCCGCCGCTGGAGCCTGTCCAACTTCTGCTGCGAAACCCCTTCGCCGACGCCGGCTTCATAGAGACTCCGGGCCTCGTTGAACTGGGCCCGGTGGGAGCGCAGTTGGCGGGCGACGCCGGCCCCGCGATTTTCCGCGGCGGTCACCGCCTCCAACAATCGGGCCAACAGCTCGCGGCGGGCCTCGTCACTCGGTTGGGCGACCAGCGATTCATAGGCGGCCTCGATCGCGGCCCGGTCGGCGCCCGAGGCCCCGCGCCGCAACGCCTCCCGCTCGAGCTCGGCGATGAAGCCTTGGATCGCGGCCCGGTCGGGCGCCGCCCCACGTGCCTTCCTGATCGCCTCCTCCAGGCTCTCCTCCCGGGCGGTGAACTCCCCGGACCGGGTTTCGCGGATCCGCGCTTCGGTCAGCCACGGCTCGATCCGGTCGCGGAACGTCCGCTGATAGACCTTCCACTCGCGCCAGTGGTCGGCCGCCAACATCCACACCGTCACCGCCAAAAGCGCCAGCGACGAGACGGCGAACACGGCGTGAAGCCGCTTCATGTTGTAGAACGTGCTGTCGGTCGCGGGCATTGGCGAAAAACAGTAGGCAGTAGGCTGTGGTTTTCCAGTTGGTGCGGCAGT
>JBDRTC010000294.1:0-5981 GCA_043824335.1 Planctomycetota bacterium
CGTACTGGAAGCGGAACCCCTCAGAAGTAGTACGAGAGCATAATGCAAAAACACTGGAAAACCACCCGAAAGTGGCAATTTGCGGCGACCGGGTGTGGAGCAGGTGCACAGGGGCAGAGAAGGCAGAAGGGACTGCTCGAACGCCTATTCGAGCACTATTCGGAGCCTATCGAGCAATGTGCGTAGGTACATGGATAAGCGCCTGAGTAGGTAGGGGTAGGGGTATGTGAGTGAGTAAGTAGATGCTTTAACATCTCATCGGGTCGCTTAGGGTGTTTGCACTTGTGGTCCAGGGGACTCGAAAGCCCTAGCGTACTCATGGGTAGGGGATTACGCTCCCTCGCCCCTGGTGCCCCCGGGTACCCGACCCCCACGGCGGCGTGTTTACTCTTTACGTTCCTCGCCGCGACCATTTAGCCGATTTGGGGTGTTAAGCTAGGCAAGGGTTTCATTTGGATACGTATCCACCTCAAAGTGGATATATCCACTTCTACCCCCGTTTTCTGCGGGAGAAAGGGCAATTCTCGCCCTCCGGCGTATCCTTTCGCGGACGCCGTACCGTAACGCCGCCGCGACCTTTTACGTGATTTGGTGTGTTAAGATGGGTAAGGTGGCCCGCATATCCATACCCCATTCCCCATTGGTTCGCGTGCGTGCGCGTATAGAAACAAGGAAGGACTCCTGCGGCTTGGCTTTTGCGGCGAGCGGGGCCCCGGGGAGTGCGGCGATTCCAGTGGCGATGGCTTGTCGTCGGGTGAGGTTCATTTCGGGCGAGTGCATGAGCGTGATTCCTTTTCAATGCGCGCAATAGGCCCCACCCGAATGGGTTTTGGTGTAGCATCCCTGGTGGCCAAAGTAGGTGCCTTTCCTGTGACCCTGCCCCCCTTTAACTCGCGCCGAAAGAAACACGCCGATCGGTGCGGTTCTGGGAAAATGGCCCTGTAGAAAATGATCTCCCCCCTGGTGGTCTTGAGTGGTGGTCATGGAGCGCCGCTGAAGAAAGAAACTTACTTGGGTCTTGCGGGTGCTCTGACTGGGGTGGAGGAAAGGGAGCGGCCGGGGAGGCCCCGCGCCCCTCGAACTCACTCTCCCCGACGGCGCGCCCCGGCTCGCTCTCGCTGGCGACGCCCGCCAATCCGACAACCCGCGCCCCATCGTCTCACCCTCCATCGGTGAATGTGAGGAGTAGCTGCTTTATCCACGCCGCCCTGCCATGCTCGATACGCTTCCACGTCGCCGTTGGTCAGCCGTTCGAGCACGTCGGGCGGTGGTAGGTCCGCTCCGGGCCGTCGCCCGGCCCGCCGCCCGTCGCCGCGTCGCCCGGGGCCGCCGCTGTTTCTTGGGATGGTGCCGAGGAAACAAAACGCTTGCCGGCGTCGGTAGCAATCCATCCGCCTCGCTTCCCGATTCGTTCGACCAGCCCTCGTTGTTGGATGTCGATCAGGAGTCGGCGAGTGTACTGTTCGGAGAGGCCGATCTTCTGTGCAATATCTTTCGTTGATGCTGTCTTCACCGATTAGCTCCTTACGAAACAAAATCCTAAAGTAATCTCTTTTAGGAAAAGGTTTCGTTACGTGGCCTGCCCTATCCCTTTAGGGTTTTGTTTCGTTAGCTCGACTAAGGCATGGATCGCTTCCTGGGCCCCGGCGGGAAGCGGATCGACCTCGATTTCTGCAATCGGCAGGCCGAGGTTTTCGTTGCTGAGCACGACGACGGGCACGCCCACTTCGCAGACGATGCGGCCGCGGCCGACGGCCTGGATGAGTTCGGCCCGAACAAGGGCTTGGTGGGCAGCGTGCCAGTCGCGGTCGCAGTAGGCCAGGCCGCGAATAGTGTGCCGGCGGCCGGTGGCGTCGATGCCACTCCACCAGTCCGGGCCCCATTCCCCGTCCCGGGCGGCGGCCGCGGGGTTGCCTGCCTGAATCAGCCGCACTTTGACGGCCGGGGGGGGCACGCGGGGGGTTCCGGCGACGAGGATCAAGTCGCAGCTCTCGCACCAGGAGTTGGAACCCCGAGACAGCCCCGATCGAAAATACTCGATCTTGGCGATTCTGGCCTGGCAGGCTTCGCTGAGGGCGATTCCCTTGCGGCCGGTTCCCTGGAGGGTGGCGACGTGCTTCTTGTGCGCGAGCAGGCCGACTCGCTGGGCCTCGGGGTGGGCCGCCAGAACGGCGGAGACGATCTTGACGACCCGGGCCGGGGACGTCGCCCCCTTGATGTCCAGGTTGGGAATCTGGACCGCCGGGTGTTGCTGAGCGAGGCTTCCCGAGGGGGTCGCGTTGATGACCTGCCGGCCGGTCACCATGGCCCCGATCTCATCGGGATCGGCGGTGGCGTCTGACAACCAGACGGGCACGCCGGCGGGGAGGGTGGCTTGCCAAACGGCACAAACGCAGCGGTGCGTCTCAGTCGATCCGCCGCGGGCATAGGTCTTGTCGACGCGAATCACCAATTCTCGCAACTCCCCGGCGGCAATCCCTCGGCAAATTCGGAGCACGTCGGCAGAGGGCCGGATGCGTGTAGACTGGATTGCGTGCAGAAGACGGGCATCGACCCCGGCGGGGTTCCCGGCCGGCGGCGGCATGGAAAGCGGGGTCGTGTCCGGCGCCGCGTCCAGTTCGCACCGGAGCCAATCGGCCGCCCGTTCCATCCGCTGGAAAAAGTAGCGCAGCGTTTGATCCGGCCTATCCCTGGCCCCGTCTTTCGCCGCCCGGGCGATTTCCCCAACCCGTTCCAAACCGCGGGCCACTTCGGCGAAAGGGCGGAGGATTGCCGCGGGATCTTCGTGGATGGCGACGTAGGCCGCTCCTTGAGCGAGATTCTCGAAACTGTGGGCAGCCCTCGCGTGCGTTGCGATCCGGTGAAGGGCCGCCTCGGCCATCTTCATGGCTTCGGTGTAGTCGCACCGCGTCCAAAACGGGCAAGTCGGGCACACGCATTGCGAAGGCGACAACCCGCATTCAAGGGCGAATGTGGCTTCCTGAAAACTCTGACACGTCTTTTCGCTCAGCGGAGGGTACGCCGCGGCATCGAGGCCGAATTGCTGATACAGCTCCTCGACTTCCCGGCAGTTCCGGTGGGCCGTCAGTAATGTCAAACTACTGCCGGCCTTTGTGATTGCGGGCAGGTCTGCATAAGTCTTGCCGGAGCCGGTCGGGCTCGTGTCGAGATAGACTGCTCCGATTCCCACCGAATCAACGCGGGCCTTCACCAGGTCGCCGCGGTAGTCCTCCAATGATCGGGCCTGGGGCGATTCTGCTAGTGCGTGTTCGACAAGAGCGTGGAAGGCGTCTTCCCCGTAGGCCACGATAAAGTCGTCAACGCCCATTTTCCCGTGCCGGCCGTCCGGTCCCCGCGGGCCGGGGGGAAGGTCGACGAACACGACTATTGCTCCGTGCTCCGTCAGAACGCGAGCCAGTTCGGCCCGGGCGTGGTTCACGCTTGGGTTGTGACGGGGGTCCGTGTCGAAAGTGATCCAGACGAGCCGGTCTTTCCAGGGGATTGCCGCAAGATCGTCGATTAGGACGCGGGGGCCTTGGGGCTGCTTCTTGGAGTCTTTCGGCCGGGGTTTTTGCCACGCCCAAACGCCCGGCAACCCGACGCACGGGCAGCCGGCTTGGGTTGAACAGTCCGCCTTGATTTCACCTTCAGTGAAGCCGAGGGGGGCGACTGGATCGGCGAGTAAGGGAATCACGCCAACGGGAAAATACGCCCGCGAACCTTTGCTTTTCGGCTGCTCATATTTGACGATTCCTCCATCGCCGTCTGACCTGGGGTTGTCCGGCCGGACTCTTGCAAACCCGTTGCGGGTTCCGTCGTGATGGCGAAAGGGGATCACCAAAAAAGGTCCCAATCCGCTGGCCGGTCGCTTCCAATTCAAGAGGCAGGCAACCTCCTTTGCATCGGTTGTCGATCGGTAGCCGGCTGCCTGAATCGTTTCGATGCTGAGACCGCTTTCGACATGCAGCTTCGCGAAGTGATGGGGCAGAAGCCCCGGTATGGTGTCGGGCTGGCCGTTGCCACGGGTCGCCGTTGGGGTGTCGGCCCGGGTGATAGTGTTGGCAGACATAGTGTCAAGGCTCCAACGTCTCGGCCATCAAGTCGGTGTCGCGTACTTGCCGCTCAAAGTCAATCACGCCGGCCATCGCGCGGGCATACCGGATTACTTGGGCCTCGTTGCCCTGCTCTAGCAGCCGCTCGATTGTGTTAGTCATACTCGGGATCGCCAGATAGTCGTCGTAATCCAGGGTGTCCTCAGCCATCGCGTCCCACTTCGCAAGCATCTGGTCCAGCCGGGCGGTGAGGGCGAGGCGGTAGGTTTGGTGTGGTGATTTGCTCATGTGTTTCCTTTCGCGGCCTGGATAACCGCGTCGACCGTCGCCCCAACGAACCGCCGGCCGCGGTAGGTGACGACGTGCTCGCCGTTGCGGCGATCGTAGAGAGCGGCTTGGCCGAGGGCCGATCGCACGTGGGCGCCGTCGACGATCGCTGCGAGGCGGAGGGCGCGGGTGGCTTGTGTCGGGGTGGTCATGCGCCGGGGCCCTCCGTGCTGAAGAGTTCCCGCTCCGCCCCCCAGCGATCCCAGCCTTTGACCTCGGCCCTTGCGAATAGCTCGATCCGCTTCCCGTGTTTGTAGAGCCCGTCAATCATCGCGCGAAACTCTTCGGGCTTCTCACTGTGTTTGGCCGAGCGTTCGATGCTCACTACGGAATCGTGAAGTTCCTTCACGTCGGGAGTGCAACTGCCTCGCGTACAGACGAGCAGGAATTCGTGTCGGACACTGTTGTAGTGGCCGAAGTTGTGCTTTACCTTGTCCCAAACGAAGCTAGTCTTGTACTTGAAGCCCCATGCCTTGATGACTGGAAAGCACTCGGCCAAGAGCGGCGACGTGACCCAGAGGAAAAGCACCGCGTCCTTAGCGGCAATGCTCTTGATGTCGAGAGCGGATAGTTCCGCGATGGTCATGGACGGGTAGTGGCGAGCTGTTCGGCTATAGGCATCATGATCGGAGATGGCCCCGCTGTTGCCGTAGCTCCACGGCGGGTCCGCGTAGAGCACGCGGTATTTGTCGGAAGGGAGGGCAGCCAGCTTGGCTTGCGTCTGCTCGCGCTTCTCTTCGCGCAAGACTTGGGAGAGCGTCTTTTCGCCCTTCTCGACGGGCTCCAGTTTTTCGGGGGCCTCCTCGAGTAGCCGTTCGGCGGCTTCGAGGTATCGGCGGTTCGTCCCGGCGGCCCGGGCGCGGCGGGTGGAGGTCTTGCGATCCTCTTTCTCTGGGGATATTTGTTTCCCATCAGACGCCTTCTCGCCACGCGGCTTGCCCTTCGCTTGTGCCTTCCGCCCCTTGGCTTCCCCCTTCATCTTCTCGATTTCGGCGGCATACTCGGCGTCGAGCTTGGCTCGCTTGGCCTCGGCCACGGCCGCCTGTCCCTCGTTCAGATGTCGCCGGTGGAAGTTCTCAGACCAGACGAACCGAAGGGCCGCCAGCCGGTCTCCCTTGAACTCTCGCGTTTTGAGCGGCACGCCAGCCAAATTGCAGGCCGTCGCCCGATTTCGGCCGTCGAGAACCTTTCCTTCGTAGAGCCAAGCTGACTCCCGGAGCCCGTTGGCTCGGATGTCTTCGGCAAGGGCCTCTAATTCGTCGCCTTCCAAGAGTGGGAAGATCGAGGCAATTTGGTGAAACTTCAATTTCTGACAAGGCTCTGCCATCGATGTTCCGGGGGGATCCGGATCGACTCGATTCGTCGTCGAATTGGGACAATGTCCCAATTTCGGTTTTTTGGTCGCCGTGCTCACGTCCCCACCTCCTGCGCGGCCGCGTCCTCGGCGTCGATGTTCATTTCGGCGGCTGTGCTCATCTTTGAATCCGTTAGAAAAATTCAGTAACAGCCGGGCCGGCCTTCCGCCTTCGTACCGGCTTGGGCGTCGGCCGGTTCGTCCGATTCGCCGTAAAGACTTCCAGGTCCGCCGGGGCAATGCGCCAG
>JBDRTC010000295.1:0-3125 GCA_043824335.1 Planctomycetota bacterium
GTCTCGGGTGACGAGGAACATGTACAGCGCCGTGTCGATCGTGTCCGGTCTGGAGTGCACGCTCCCGTCGACGAACAGGTGGTTCGTCACGGCGGAATGATGACTGCTCGGGCCGTACTTGGGGTCCCACACCTCCGAGAGACCCTCGTCCTCGTACCAAAGCTGCTCGTAGTCCCAATTCAAGTACGTGCGCAACCGCTTATCGACGGTACTTGACTCGGCAAAGAAGCCCGGGGTGAAGCCGAACGGGGCCCAGTAGCTTGTGATCGGCTCAAACTCGAATCGGTTGCCGGCAACGTCGACCTGCGGAAAGGCGACCAACATGGTCTCCATTCCGAGAAACCAGCGGGAGGAGAATTGCTCGACGCACTCCAGGGCAAGGATCGTGTGGGCCGTGCCGTCGTTGGAGAAATCCTTGAACTTAAGCTTGGAGCCCGGGTAGATCCCGCCGTCCGGGTGGCGAACCGGCGGGTCGTTGATCCGGGGGTACCGGGGCACGATGTTGGCCGTTCCCGGATAGGCGACCAGGAGGCTCTCGATGTGCGTGGCCGACATGACCTTGTAGTTGGTGATCGCCTCGAGATCGAGCGCCGCCGCCGTCGGATCGACGTACGTGTCCCCACGAAAACTGGGGCAGATGACCTCGTTGAGCACGGTGCTTCGTGCCAAAGCGTGGGGCTCAAAGTACACGCCGGGTACTACCGGCGGATTGGGATGGTCCTCAAGCGGCACGCCGACCGTGGTTTCCAGCGTGGCCCACAGGGGCTCCTGCTCCAGGTCGGGCAGGATGTCCGTGATCCAACTCCAGCCACGCAGTCGGCCCCAAACGGGATCGGGGTCGATGAACCCGTTCGGCAGCCTCCTCACGTGACACGACGGCGGCAACCTGCCAAACCTGTCGTGGAAGTTGTGGAACGCAATACCAATCTGTTTCATTTTGTTGCTGCACGATGTCCGCCGGGCCGCTTCGCGCGCCTGCTGAAGCGCCGGCATTAACAACGCGATCAGGATGGCGATGATGGAGATCACCACCAGCAGTTCGACGAGAGTAAACGCTCGTCTGCGATCACGCACAACCATGAGATACCTCCTCTGATTAGTGAGAATGAATGCGAGATGGTCTGCCAAGAACACCTGCCCGGTGCATCTTGCCTGTCTCTCCGATTTCCCGGACCAAAGGCCCCTGCTGTAACTTCTGCCAACCCCCTCCCGGCCAGCCGCTCAGCCCCGACGCCAACAAACCAGCCTTGATTCTAGTCTTGCCGCCTTGGGCATGTCAAACACTTATCGTGCGAGAGAGGGCGAATCGTCGGGGGGTCTGTTGGGACACCAATGGGTAGAAGGCACCCCTTGAATGGTGTATGGCAAACCGGCAGAAGCGTCTCCCAACTATCGCTTGACAATCCACCCCGACCCGCCAAAATGTGGTGTGCGGCCCCTATAGTAAGGGGTGGGGTGGCGGTCTGGTCCTACATTGATCTGGAGATATCCCGACGGGGGAACGAGGCCGAGCGGTATTCCGATATATCGGCTCCCGGCCCTTGCACCCGAGAGTAAGCCTCTTATGACGGCGCGTGTCATTGCGACGACCGGTCCGGCCGGCAGCGGCAAGACCTCGCAAGCGTTGGCCCGATACCGAGCGGCGATTTCGGGGGGGGTACCCCAGTCGACGCTGTGGCTTGCGCCGACCTGGCGGGCAACCGCGGCGGTTCGCGACCGGCTGATGGACACAGCGCTCGACGCCTGTCTCAGTCCCGCGGTGATGACCTTCGACCAGTTTGCCGAGGCGGTTCTGCTGGCCGCACCACAGCCCGTCCGGCCGTTGAGCCGCCTGATGAAGCGGCTGTTGGTCCGCCTTCTCTTGAACGAGCAACTCGAAGCGGGACAAATCGGCCACTTCCTCCCCATCGCCCAAACCGGTGGGCTCGTCGACCAAGTCTGCGAGCTAATCAGCGAGCTGAAGCGCTTGGACGTCTGGCCGGACCGGTTTCGCCGCGCGTGCCAGTCGCGGGGGATGACCGAAAAGGACGCCGAATTGCTGGCCATCTACGAGGCGTATCAGCAGGTCCTGAACAAGCACCATCTTTACGACGCCGAGGGATGCTTCTGGTCGGCCCGCCGGCTCCTCGGCGAAGGCCAGCGGCGTCCTTTCGAGCATTTGCGACTGGTGGTGGTCGATGGCTTCGCCGACTTCACGCCCCCGCAGCATGAAATCCTCCAGATCCTGGCCGGCCGGGTGGAGGAACTGCTGGTCACGTTGCCCTTGGAGGCCGAACCGCGGCGAACTGATCTGTTCAACAAACCGTTGCGAACCCTGGCGGAACTCCGTCGCCGGCATCCCGGCCTCATCGAGGAGGACGTGACCCGGCCGGCCAAGACCGACTGGCCGGCCATGGCGCACCTGGAAGCCAACCTCTTCGCCGATCCGAGGCTCGCGCGACCCGCGCCGGAAACGACCGGGCTGGAAATCCTGGCGGCGTCGAGGCGGTTGGGGGAGATCGAGCTGATCGGCGCGCGGATCAAGCGTCTGCTCACCAAGGGCTCTCGGCCAGCGGGCGGCCGACCTGTTCCGCCCGGCGACGTGGCCGTGGTGTTCCGGTCGATTCGGGAGGTCGACCCCCTGGTCCGTGAAGTCTTCGACAAGCTGGGGATTCCCGTTGCCTTGGAATCGGGCCAGGCGCTGGATCGATCCTCGGCGCTCATCGCATTGGCGGGGCTTCTCCGCCTGGACCTGGAGGACTGGCCGTTTCGCGGCGTGCTGGCCGTCTTGTCGAACAACTACTTCCAGCCCGACTGGCCCGAGTGGCAGGATGGTCTTGCGGTCGGGGCGGCCGAGCGGGCGATCCGCGGCTTGCAGATCCCCCTAGGGCGAAAGCGGCTCCTGGCCGATCTTCAACGCCAGGCCGAGCAAGACGCCTCATCCCGCCACGCTGAGGAGCGGACCCGCCGGGCGCAACTGGCATTGCCGCTTCTCGTTCGACTCCAGCAGGCGCTCGATCGGCTCCCCAAACGGGCCGCCCTGGGCCGCTGGGCCGACGCCTGGCGCCAACTGGCCGACGAGACCGGGCTATTGCGCATCATCGAAGAAAACGGGCCTGGGAGCCGGTTGAAAAAGGGTGCCACTG
>JBDRTC010000296.1:0-2058 GCA_043824335.1 Planctomycetota bacterium
GAGGAGAAGTTGAACGTCACCAGCCGGGCGAAATAGCCTCTCAGGGCGGCAAAACCCGGGTCGGCGACGGCGTGGGCTGCCAGCGCGACCGCGAACGTCACCACGAAGAAGCCGAGGTTGAAATAGTCCGCCTTTTTGGTGTACTCACGGTAGTCCTCGTCGAACGTCCGTCTGGCGAGCAGCGCCGCGGCGCCGGCCAGTCCCAGCCCCAGGCCCGCGTATCCCACCAAGTACGTCAGGTGGTGCAGGACCGAGCCCGCCAAACCGGCGCTGGCCGACACGTCGGCCCCGGCGGCGACGGCGATGCCACCCAGCAGCAGCAGGGCGATCAGGCCTGCGAGTAGATACAAGCCGAAGTGAAATGGGAAGGATCGAAACCAGTGCTTGCGGTTGTGCTCCCACACGGCCGCCAGAAGGAGGATCTCCGGGATCATCACCTTCAACTCCCCGGCCAGCGACGGCTTGCGGGGCTTGGTCCACCAATCCGACTCCTCAAGGTACGAGCCCCCGTAGCTTGCCCGACCCTTTTCGTGGGCAACCGGGTAGAGTTCCCAGCGGAGGTGGATCGGCAGTCGGGCGATCTTCATGGACCGGACTACGATCGCCGCCAGGAAGACCGCCGCCGAGACATAGGTAATCACGAGCAGTATCGAAACCACGACTCAACCCTCCTTTCGGGGCCGCCGCTTGCGGTCCAGAAGCTCTTTGATCGCTGCACCCGCGTTCTGGACATCGTTCTGGTCGTGCAACAAGCGCTTGATGTCCTCCGTGCACAACGACCCAAATCTGTACACTACGCACTGCCGGCACTCGTTTCCCCGGGGGGCACATTCGATCCCCCTGGTCATCCAGCACGGCCGAGTGTTGTCCTGATACGCAGGACAACTCTGGCGCATCTCCCCGCTGCACGGAAGCAGATCCCAGCACGGCAAGAGGGCTTGCATCCTGTGGATCCCCTGAATGTTCAGGCCCAAGTCTTGAATCATGTGCTGGATGTTCCGGACCCGGCTGATGTCGTCGTGCGAGAAAAGGCGGTGTCCGGAGATCGTGCGGTGGGCGAGAATCAGGCACTCATTCCCATATTTCCGGACGGCGGAGACGGAAAGGCCTACCTTCCGGGCCAGGACGCCGATGGAGATCACCGGGTCGTCCATCTCGTGCTGTGTTCCGGCGTCAGACATAAGTCCTTTTCTAATCGCACCTTACGACAACAAGTCGACTCCTTGTCGGAGCCTATAATTCAATGTATAGCAAACCTATACTTCTCAGTCAAGGTATTGATTGCAGGAAACGATCGCCCCAGGCGGCGGGCAGTCCGATCGAGAGGCTGGTCCAGACGATGGATCGTTCGGCCGGAGTCTTCCGCCTATTGACTTTCTTGGCGAGGGCGCGAAGATTCCACACAAGTTCCGTTTGGGTGGCTTGTCCGAGTGTGCCCGCGACCAAACCGCCGCGTGGAAGAGGCACCGGATGACCGCACCCGAGCACCGGAAGGGAATTGAACATCCTCGGCCCGTCGGGCGAAACCTTGGAGAGAAAATGATGGCCAAATCGAAGAAGAAGAAAGAGGTCCAACAGGATCTTGTTGCGAACATGAGGACCTGGCAGAAGGTCGAGAATTCGTCGGTTGCCTCGACCGGCCGTGTCATCGAGAAGACCGGGAATCCCATCGTTCGTCTGGCTGCTTGACGACGAGAAGAAGCACGACGCGCTGCTGGAACGCCTCGCGAACATACAGAAGGGGATGTATCCTTACGGCTGAGTGCCTGGCCAACCTCGTGTCCTGCAACCGCCAGCAGACCGTTGAAAAAGTCGAGTTAGGCGAGCAGTTCCCTGACCATGTTCAGGAACTGCTCATGGTCCACGGGCTTGCTGATGTACCCTTCGGGCGGGGGTACCTGACGGCGGGTGGAGATGAACTTCTTGAAGTCGTCCGAGATTCCCGTGATGATGATGACGGGGATGTTCTTGAGTTGTTCGTCCTCTTTTAGTTTCCGGTAGACGGCCACCCCGGACTTCTCGGGCATGGTGATGTCCAGCGCCACCAGGTCCGGCGCC
>JBDRTC010000297.1:0-2610 GCA_043824335.1 Planctomycetota bacterium
GCATCGCCTTGGCTGGCAACACCTTCACCGCCACGGTCCGATCCATCTCGCGACGCCACGCCTTAAACACCTGCCCCATGCCGCCGTGGCCGATCTCGTCGAGAATCACGTAATCGCCCAGCACGAGGCCCTTCGTTTTCCCCTGGTAAACCCGGGCCGCCTGATACTTGGTCAGCTTCCCGGCACGGTGCAACTCGCGAGCGAGCCCCTGAGCGTCCTTGGGCCGTTTCTCCGGCGGGAAACTCTCCTGAAACCCCTCCAACTCGGCCGCGGTGAAGAGGCCGCTTTGAATGAGGTTCTCGGTGAACTGTTCGAGGCTGATGGACATGGGGCCCCCCGAATTAGGACTGACCCTTCGATTGTATCCCGCTGGACCGGGCTCTTGAACCCTATCCCGGAATCCCCCATCTCCCAAATCCTCTCTCCGCAAGCGGGGCGAGGGGAGCCGGCAGCTTCTCGGCGGGCATTTCCAGCCTTTCTTGGGCCGAGAATCTTAGTCTGTGATTTGTTGACTTGGGCACTCGCTTCCCCATAATGGGCACAACGCGGCGCAGGCGGGAAGCAAGCTGTGCAATTCGATCCAACCTCACAGGAGAATGGGAATGAGCGGAATGTTTGTTTCGGCAGCGGAAGTCGTTCGAGAGGAACCCGACTGGGGCAGGCTGGCCTGGTGCTGCCGGCCTACCGGCACGGAGATGAAGAACCTGGTGGTGATCGAAGTGACGCTGAGCCCGGGCGGCGGGCACGCTTTCCACAAACATCCCCGGCAGGAGGAGGTGATCTATTGCATTGAGGGGCAGGTGGAGCAGTGGCTCGACCAGGAGAAGCAGGTGCTCACGGCGGGCGACGCCGTGGTGATCCCCTCCGACGTGGTCCACGCCTCCTTCAACACGAGCCAGGCCGAGGCCAAGCTGTTGGCCATTCTCGGCCCGGCCATCGACGACCAAAACGGCTACGAGGTGATCGAGGTGGCCGACCAGGCTCCCTGGTGTGATCTCTGCTAACGAAGCCGGCGGCCCGCCGAAGAGGGCGATTTGGCCGGCTTCTTTTTCGGCTTGCCGGCGCGTGGGCCTTCTTCGACGTTGATCTTGGGAAGCCACTCGGCCAGTTCCTTCTTGACTTCCGCTTGCTTGGGGAGGTCGGCCAGGTTGGTCCATTCCATGGGATCGTTTTCGTGGTCGTAGAGTTCTTCGGTGCCGTCGGAGTAGCGGATGTAGCGGAAGCGCTCGGAGCGGACGGAGTGGTTGTTGCGCCCGTGCGTGGTGACGACGGGCCGGTCCCACGGGGCGGCCGGGTCTTCCAGCAGCGGCTTGAGGCTCCGGCCTTCCAGGTGGTCGCCGACCGGGAGGCCGCAGACGTCGGCCAGCGTGGGATAGACGTCCAGGAGACTCACGGTGCGGTCGCACCGGGCGCCCGGCGTGGTGAGGCCGGGGACAACCAGCACCATCGGCACGCGGCCCGCCTCTTCCCAGAGGGTGAACTTGCGCCAGTGGAGCTTTTCACCCAGGTGCCAGCCGTGATCGGTCCAGAGGACGATGACCGTGTTTTGGGCGTCGGGCCGTTTATCGAGCGCGTCGAGGAGGCGTCCGATCTGGCGGTCGGTGTAGGTGATGCTGGCCAGATAGCCTTGCACGGCTTTTTCCCAGTTGTTCGTGGCCAGCACCTTGGCGTGATCGCCCTGGGGCCGGGCCATGCGGCGGGCGATCTCGGGCACGTCGTCCAGATCGTCCTCCTTGACCTTCGGGAGCACGACGTCGGAAAGAGCGTACTCGTCAAAGTATTCCTGGGGCACGTACCAGGGGAGGTGCGGCCGGAACATGCCGGCAGCGAGGAAAAAGGGCCTGTCGTGCTCCCGGGAGAGGAACTCGACGGCCCAATCGGTCACCTGCGTATCGCCCATCGACTCATCGCCCACCTGGACCGGCCCCCAGTCGAAATGGGCCGTGTTCGGGATCCCGTTGGCCGGGCGGACCTCGGGCAGCGGATCGGCGGGCCGGGAGAAATAGACCTCCCACGACTGCGGGTCCCGAAAGGCCCCGTGGAAGATCTTGCCCCCGCCCCAGACCTTGTAGCCGCCGACCATGAAGTGCTGCGGCAGCGTGACGGCGTCGGGCAACTGGGCCCGCCACGGGTTCGGGTTGTAATAGACGCCCGAGGTCGACGGCCGAATCCCGCACAGCAGGCTCGCCCGCGAAGGGTTGCAGGCCGGGGCCGAGCAGTACGCCCGGGTGAAAAACACGCCGCGTTCGGCAAGCCGCTGGAGGTTCGGGGTCTTGACGCCCGGATAGCCCCCCAGGAACGTGGTCCAGTCGTTCAGGTCGTCGACGGCGATGAAGAGCACGTTCATCTTCTCCGCCTTGTCCCGAGCGTTTGCTTTGGCGGGAGCCAGCGTGACAGCCGGCGCAACGAGCAGAATCGCCGCCACAAGAAGGCTCTCCGGCCACGAACGACAAGCCTGAAAACGCGGGACGCCTCTCGATAGAGCTTTCTCAATGCGAATCATGGGCACACCTCCAGTGAATCGTAGGGTTTGGGAGGGGACAGTCCTATTTTCCCTGCGGTAAAATCGGGACAGTCCCCGAGTATTGGTTATCAACGCTTACCCGGACG
>JBDRTC010000298.1:0-9282 GCA_043824335.1 Planctomycetota bacterium
GGCTGACAAGCAGCCAGTGCCACCCACAAATTCGAGTGACCCGAGGTACTAGAAGCCCCAGTCACTTTTCCGCTTCGTGTCTTTCGTCGTTCAACCTTCCTTCCAGATAGACAAGAAACGCCCCTGCCGGGCCGCGTTGCATTCGCTCCGCTGACCCGGCAAGGGATGGGACTATCGGTCTCTTCTGGAGAGACGCTATCGTGTTACTCTAGTGACCTCCGGCAGGTGCGCCGCCGCTGGCGGTGAACATATCGACCGATCCGTCGGTACGGAAGACGACACCCGACATCGAGCCCACGTCAGCGCCGCCGTCCGCGCCGGCGACACCTCGGGTCATGTTCCCGAAGTACATGTCGCCAACACCCCAGAAGGCGCTGTTGTTCAGGTCCATCCAGAGTTCCATCCAGAAGATGACACCCACGAACTCAATACCGTAGGCCAGGCTTCCGCCGTCATCTCTCACGGCCACGAGGGCCCCGTCGTGATCCTCAAGGGTCAGGTTGAACAACTCGTCGGGCCCGGCGCCGCCATCGGTCTCGGCTACTACGGCCCACGTGTCGGCCACGTGTTCCTCCGCCTCATAGATGCGGACCTGGAACTCATAGAAAATCGGCGGGGTCTTACCGTCCGTGACCGAAACCGCGGCGTTGTAGGGCGGATTCAGCGGCTTATTCCGAGGCTGGAAGTTGTGAACCTCGTAGGTGTGCGTGGTCACGTTGTCGAAGCTCGGGAATTGAGCCTGGCTGCCGTCACCGAACGACCACGTGTAGGCCAGAGGATCGCCCTCGTTATCCGTGGCATTGGCCTGGAACGTCACCGATTCGCCGACGGTACCGTCGAGCGTAGGCACTCCCTTTACAAGAACGATACCCTGAACTGGGGGAGTACCCCATGCCGGCTGCACGGCGTCGTCGCCGGCCCACTTGTTGTCGGCATGGCACTCGAAGCAGGACGGAGCGAAGACGTTACCGAAATCGTTGCCCGTCAGGATGCCGGTCAGCGGATCGGCATGGCACGGCGCACAGTCCATGTACGGCAACTCGCGGTCGCCGCCATGGTGTCCCTTGGCCATGAATTCATCGCCCGGCAAGCCGGTTCTAGTGTTATCGTACTGCGAAGCACCATTCACGATGTGGCAATCCTCGCACTTGTGATGGCCCCCATCGCCGCCCACGTTGTGGCACAAGGTGCAACTGAACGGGTTACCGCCCCGCAAAACACCTTGCGGATCTTCACGACCGGGGAAGTGGTGGTCGTTGCTGCCGGAGGCCGCCGCGACGCTACCGCTGGTGTGACACGTACGGCAACCACCTTCGTAGATCTTCAGGAAGTTGTGGCTTTCCGAATCGCTACCAAACGGCGTGACGGGGTCGTCGTGGTAATCGCCACCGGCGAGGTCGAATCGCCGATCGTTGTGCTGCTCGTGACACGAGTTACAGTTGATTCGCCCGTCTTCATTCAGCAACATCGTGGTGATCGTACCCTCTGCATAGTGCGTGGTGTCCGGGTCGACCAGGTATTCCTCGGCGGCGCCCATCGCGGCGGTGAAGGGGATACCGACCGGATGGTGCGTGTCGTTAAGCAGCAGGCCGAGGTTCTCCTCAGGGCCGACGTACGTGTCGGGGGCCGCCGGATCCGTTGGTGTGTGTCCAACGTAGTCTTGGAGGGTGTTGGTGCCATCGTGACAGCCCATGCACTTGTCGGAGAGAACGTCGAAGTCCACAGCGCCGTCGTTCTTCGTATAGAGCCAGAGCGAGGCGTCGTGGGTATCGGCGTCGTAGGTGTGGTTCCACACCGGCGCGGAGGTTGGGCCGCCGGCCGCCGGAACGCCATGGCAGGGCGTACACATGTTGTCGCCGACGCCCAGCCAAGCGTCACCGCCGGGCCCGGCGCCGTCGGCGAAATCGTGGGCCGTGCCCACGATCGTCGTCGTGGCGTTGGTCTGCGCGAGCCCCGCCGTGGCGAGACTTAGCGCCAGGAGAAAGGCCGTGCCCACAATGGCGGCCCTCCTCAGCGTGCTTCCTCGTTTCCTCCTCCCAATCTCACCCATCTGAATACTCCTTCCATTTGAGAAAAAACAGTGTGAAATCAAAACTCTGCGTCAAAAACATTGCCGGGCCCTTGACTCAACACGGAACACATGCCCGGCACGCCATGCGACCCGATCACTTCGGCGAATTCTGTTGCTCTTTACACCTCCCAGTGAATTGCTAGGGTCGCCCTTTTTGTCCATGCGTTTAGAGCAGCTCTGCGAACCAGACGGAACTTCCTCCCGGGTGGCCGAACACCAAACCCATCATTGTTCCGGCGTCGTGGTCGATGCTGCCCATATATAGCGCCCCGGTTATGTCCATCCAGAAAACCATCCCGCTGAACTCCATCCCGATCCCAAAACTGGTCGAGCCATCGGTTTGCTCGATGAAGACCAGCAGAATGCAGGAGAACTCGTCGAAGCTGACGGTGAACTCGTCCATCGTAAACGGGATGAGCACCTGCCAGGTCTCCTCGCCGAACCCGCCGCCGTTCCCGGACTTCTCCTCAATCTCGACCGTCGCGGTGTCGGTAACCGGCAGATTGTTGCCGTCCGACACGGTGACCGTCGCCGTGAAGGTTCCCGGATCCTGATAGGTGTGGGTTACCACCGGGTTCTGGCTGGGCAAGGCAGGGGCGCTTCCGTCGCCAAAACTCCAGATGTAGGTGAGCGTATCGTTTTCGGGATCGGAGCTACCGGCCGCGCTCAAAGTGATCGACTGCTCCTCGGTCCCCGAGTAGGGGCCGCCCGCCTCGGCCGTGGGCGCCTGGTTCACCGCGTTGGTGATAAGCACCTGGACCGTGGCAATGACGGGCGTGTTGTGCCCGTCGGTTGCGGTGAGCCGCGCGGTGTAGGTTCCCAGCTCTTCGTAGGCGTGCACCGCGTTCGGGCTTTGGCTCGGGAAGGGCGGCTGGCTGCCGTCGCCAAAGCTCCAAAGGTAGATGAGCGTGTCGTTCTCGGGGTCAAAGGTGCCGGTGCCATCGAACGTGACCAGCTCATCCGGGGCCGCCACGTAGGGTCCGCCCGGATCGACGACCGGGGGCTGGTTTTCTCCGCCGCCGCCGCCACCTCCCCCGCCGGACCAGAGGTCATCGTGGCAGGTGAAGCACGAGGGCCCCACGCCGCCGGTGAGGTCGCTTCCATGACAGACGTTGCACCCGTTGGCGATCGGGTCTTTGCGCGGCTCGGTCAGGACGTGGTTCCACTCCCCTGGGGGCTCGTGGTGCCCGACGCCCGGCGGGTCTGGACTGGAGAACGGCTGGTGGCAGTCGAAGCACGAGACCCCGGTGAAACCGCCGGCGAGGTCGGCCCCGTGGCAGCCAATGCAATTCGTCCAGGGCGTTTCGCGGCCGGAGCCGTCGTAATGTTTGCTATCGTCCGCCGAGCTTTGAGACATCGGCGCCAATACCAGGGCGGCCAGCCCCAACACAAACAACCAAGTCGACTTTGACGCGTTCATACCGATGACTTCTCCTCGATAAGTGGGAAGCTTCCGTCTTGCCCGCCGAAGCTTCATTGTTCCGGGGTGAGGTCCGAAAGAAATGTGCGACAAGAGCGGGGACAACATGCGTGACCGCCAAGCGGGCCCGCAATCATCTGTTCTTTGATAAACCTGATGGCCATACCCATACCCATACCCATAAGCGCTGACCTGGGGGAGGCTGGATAGCATGGATTATGCCAAAGGAAGCGCTTTTCCGTGACCGGACTGTAACGCTTTTTCAGGCGGAAAACTGTTTGCCTGTTTTTCCGAGGGGTGGGATTGGTTTGGCGCTCCGACCGAAAGGGGGTTTCTTCGAGCGCGATGCAGCCTCAAAGAGGGGTTTCGGAGGGGGAAGCGCGCATTTGCGCGGGGGGATCGGATTGCCGCGAGCCCCGCTACACGCCTGGACTAGATTTTTGAAGGGAAATATCTGGCGCAAGAACCGGAAACTATAGTCAGTAGCTTCACAATGGGTAAGCGGCGCGGGAAACTGTGACTGAGGGACCAAGGGGAAGCCTTCTTGATGACTGCCGGGAGCCCTGAGAACCCTGAAAGTCCCATGAATTGCACCTTGAAAGGCCAGCGCCACGGTTATCCGTGGGCTCCCCGCGGCTATCCGCGGCGCGTTGGCAAGGGCGAGGAAACACTTACCCCTTGGGGACTGTAAGCTACTCGGGTTGAAGTGGGGGTTCGAGGCAAGATACCCCCTGCTTTACCCGCTCGTGGGAGTCGGTTGTCCCACCTCACCACCGCGCTTCAAGCCCGAGGTGGCAGCCGTGAAAGAGCAGGCCGCCGGTGGCCCGGAGGTCGGCCGTGCCGGCGCCAAAGGGCGCGACGTCGGTGAAGGGAATCTGCTCCGGGGCCAGGGCCACGCCTTCGATCCACATCGCCTGATACCCTGCCCGCAGCGTGAAGTGATCGCCCAGGCGGCACACCCCGGTGACCCCCACTTCGCCGATGAACGCCGGCTGATCGTCGCTGGCGCTTGCCGTGACGACGGTTCCCAGGATGCCGCCTTGCCCCGACGATTCCTGGGTGGCGTGATTGGCGAACACGCCCGCTTTGATGAATCCGTCTATGCGAAGCGGTCCGGTCAGCAAGAGATCGGGGCGCCCCAGGCGGCGGGGAAAGTGGTTCAAACGGTCCAGGCCGAGGAAGCCGCCGCCGCCAAGAATTTTCGCCTCCGCACCGATCTGGAAGCCGTAGATCGAGTTTTCGATGTTCGTGGCGTAGCGTGGAATGGGCAAGGGGGAAAAGTCCGCACCGACTACGCGGAAAGCCTCGTTAAGCTGCACCCAGCGCAGCCCAGCCAGCAGGTCGAGGTAGGGAGTACACCGGCGGCGCAAGCTCGCTTCCGTGCTGTAGAGGTCGGAGCCATAGTCGACGGCGAATCTGGTGGAGACGGTCACGCCCAGCGGCGGAGGACCTGACAGCGGCGGAAAGAGAATCAGTGGGTTGCCGTCGCGCACGGCCCACGACGCCCAGCCGTCAATGCCGAAATAGTTCATCTCGATGTCGCACTGGCCGACGAGGTAGTGTCGAAGGCCGATCCTGGGGCCGTTTTGGAAGTCGAATTTGAGGTCGGCCACGTTGAGCGCCACGATGTCGGAGAGCGCAACGGCCGGGACGAAGAGGATGTCCTGCGGTTCGGCCGTCGAGCGATGGAGCCTGATCGCCTCGGCCGTGATCCTCCAGCCGCCGAACTCGGTGTCGCCATAGTCGCCGGGCCAAGTGTCCACAAACTCCTCGGCGGTCGCCGTTTCGACGGCCAACTCTTCGTACCCTTCCGCAAACGGGCCCTCCATCCAGGGGGGCAACCGCTCCGCGGACTCGGCGTGTGCCAGACAGTCGGCTCGAAAGAACCCGAAACCGGCCAGCAGCACCAGCAGGCAAGATGCCGCTCGATAGCGCGGTGAGATTGTCATGGCAGCTCGGCCGTCGCCCGAAAATCGGTACCACCCCACTACATTGTGCTTTCTATCGACAGGCGGTGACCCGCAGATTCAGTTTTATCGTTTCCACGCGGATGACCGTCACATGCCCCCCAACTGCTCCAACCGTGGGAAATCGTTCTCCCTGCCAAATAGTCTTGAGTATGAAGCCTTGCCCAGACGAAAAACTTTACGCAGTCCGCAAAGCCCACGAAGGGAGTGCGCGCGGTGCGCCAATTCCCTATCAAGTCAGTAATCTTTTCTTGGGCGGGCGTTTGTTGTGGGTTCGCGGCAGAGCAAGGAGGTCAGCCCGTGCGTGTGTTGCGGCGAGTCAGGAGTGCGATCGAGGCTTCTCGCCTCCGGCTCGTGGTTTTGGGGCTCCTCGTATTGAACGTGGCCTCGTGCAACTCTTCGGATCACGCGGTGCTCGACACGAGGCCGGACCTCAACCCGAGCTGGCCCAAAGGGCGTGAGCCATGGACGGAAACCTCTCCGCAGTCGGTCGTGCCGGTGAGCTGGACCGACGAAAAAGCGTCGTGGCCGCCGACGCCCATGGTCCCCGTTCCCGAAATTGCCCACGCTACGGTCGTCGGCATGGACGACTTCTGCGAGACCTGCCACGAGACCTACACGAAGGCTTTCGCCGGCAACGTCCACCGCGACCAGGGCTGCGAGAAGTGTCACGGGGGCGCGAGCATTCATCTGGAGTCGAGAGGGCGGGAGCCGGCGACGATTCTCAGCCTCCGCCCTTCGGGGTTCGGCACCAGCGCGGGAAAATCGATCCATCCGGCCGAGCGCTCGGAGGTTTGTCTTGAGTGCCACGAGCAGGGGTCGACGTCGGGCCCGGAAGATCCGCGTCTGGCGATCTCGACGTGGCGAATCTCGGCCCACTCCCACCGGGGAATCGCCTGCACCGACTGCCATCGGGCCCATTACTCCGTGCCTCTGGGAACTCCCATCGTGGAGGAAGTGGAGGAGACGGCCTGGGCGGATCCGCTGGCCGAGGTTTCCCCGGAGAGTCTGAATCCGGCGGCCCTGATTCGGGTGCAGGAAGAAAGTTTGGACGCTCCGCCGAGCGTGACAACAAAGAGCCTGGCGGCCGTTTCGCCCGACATCTGTTATCCGTGCCACGCCGACATGCGCCGGATGGAGGAGATCGTTCATCCGCACCAGATTGGCGTTCCGTTGGATTTCCCCTGCACGTCGTGCCACGATCCCCCGCCGCGCGGCCTGCCACACATGGTGGAGAATCATCCCACCGCGTTCAACTGCACCACCTGCCACGACGCCCACGGAAACATCCTCGCCGAGACGCGAAAAGACCTTTGCCTCAAGTGCCACGGCGGCGCTCACATGGGGCAGTGGTACTCGTCGCCGCACGCCGCGGCGGGCGTGGCTTGCACGGACTGCCACAATCCGCATTCCCAAACCGGCCCGCCGATGCACGTCGACGAGCCGCAGGCCTGCTACCGCTGTCACGACGACAAGCGCGACCTGGAGCTTGTTGCCCATCCGCATCAGGTTCGCGGGCCCAACGGGTTCAACTGCACAACCTGCCACGACCCGCACGGGAAGGTGGTTGAAGCCACCAGGAAGGATCAATGCCTGGAGTGCCACGACGGCGTTCCCACCATGGCGTGGCACTCGTCGACACACAACCGGGAAGGGGTGGCCTGCGCCGACTGCCACAATCCGCATCCCAGGGCGGAAGTGCCCCGCGTGGTGAACGTGAGTCATACGGCGATCAAGCGTCCCGGGCGGTTGCCGATGTCGGTCGACGAGCCGGAAGCGTGCTTCAAGTGCCACCAGAAAATCTACGCGTTTACGGCTCTGCCGTCCCACCACCCGATCGCCGAGGGCAAGATGGTTTGCTCTGACTGCCACGACGCGCACGGCCAGGCCCGGGGGCACCTCAAGGAGGCGACGGTCAACGAGGTCTGCTACGAGTGCCATGCGGAGAAGGAGGGGCCGTTTGCCTACGAGCACGCGCCGGTGACGGAGAACTGCGCGTACTGCCACGAGCCACACGGCACGGTGGAAAACAACCTCCTGCGCCAGCCGACCACGTTCTTGTGCCTGCGGTGCCATTCCGGCCACTCGACGCACGGACAGTCGGAACAGTGCTTCCGGTGCCACTTCGTGGACGGCGACCTGACCAACGTGGGCGGCGGGCCCCTTGATCCCACGATTGCCACGACTCCCGCGACCCGACGGGCGTTGTTCACCGATTGCACGCAGTGTCACACGCAGATTCACGGCAGCGATCTGCCGTCGGGATTCGCATGTTTTGGGAGATTGGAGCGATAGAGACCGGAGATCGAGCTTGGCGCGTTCCGTGGGCCCGTGAAGGGACGACGGCCGAGCGGCAGCGGTATCCACGGGGGGAGAAGGCATGAGAGGGAAGGACGGGAGAACCGCCCTTGCGGCTCTGATTCTGGTTCTGGCCTGCCTGACCCGCGCGCACGGCGTGGTGACGGTCGATCTGTCCCGTGCCCGGGCCGAGCGCGAAGGGCAGGCCGCCGCTTCCGACGACACGGCCGTTTCCTCCGACGCGACCACGCTGGTCGTGCGCGAAGAGCCCGAGTGGCACTCCGAGGTTGCCGCGGTGTTCTGGCGGTCGGCGCCGTCCGACGAGGTTACGCGGCTCGACGGGCTCCCTGACATCGTCCCTTCCCGGCGGCGGATTTTGTCGGAATTCTCGGGCGACGACGAGGATTCGATCTCGTTTCCGGCGGACGACTTCGACCGGCTTGAGGCTCCCGAGCCGGCCCTTCTTCCAGGCGAGCAGCCGGACGCCCCGGAGGCTCTCGGATTCTTCGAGCCCGGCTATTCGGCCTATCGGTCGTGGCTGGCGCTTCGGCTGGGATGGTGGAAGGTCGACGCCGTCGGCGACCTTACCAAGGTGGGCGAATACCAGGACCTCGATTCGCTTCCCTTCTACGACGCCGACGTGCTCCACTCCGACGGCGTGCGAACGATCGACGTGTTCGCCTCGGGACTGGACAACAGCGCCGGCCGGGCCAACCTGAACTACTTTGGGCCGTTGCTCCGAGCGGATCTCGATTATCAGCGCTACCTGCACCGGCTGGATCATGATCCCCTGACCAACATGGGAAATCTCGCCAGCGGCGAGTTGGTCATCAGCGAAGACCTCAACGCCGGGGAAGACTACGCCATCCGCGTCCAGGACCTGAAGACCTCCTTCCGGGGCAAATTGACCAGGAACATCAAGCTGGGCCTGAACTTCCGGGTGCTGCGCAAGGAGGGCGACCGCCAAGCCAACGCCGTCCGGCACTGCTATCCCGGCGTTCCGCAGGATTTTGGGGCCGCTCTGGACAACCACTGCCACGTGTTCAGCCGGGGGCAGCGGATCGATTGGGTGACGGTCAAGTTCGAGCCGGTCGTCGAGGCCAAGTTTGGGCCGGTTCGCGCCGAATACTCGCGGCCCATGCGCGTGTTCAACCAAAACGACCAAGTGGTCATGCAGCCCTTCGGCATCCACAACCTGACCGACCAGCCCTACGCGCTGGTGCCGGAGAACTTCACCCAGGTCGACCGGCTCAAGCTGGGCGTCGATCTGGGGGCCGACACCCGCTTCTACGCCCGGGGTCAGACGGGCGACACGCACAACAAACTCCGCGAGACCCACCGCGACTTCTACGGCTTCGACCTGCGGCTGACCAACGAGTCGTGCGACGGCCTGACCTTAACCGGTTATGCCACCCTCAACGAGCAACGAAACCAGGACCCGCCCTTCTTCCTCCCCGAAGAGGCGGCCGCTCTGGCCGTGCCCACTTCTACCATTCCTCCCTACGGCATCCGGCAACCCATCGACT
>JBDRTC010000299.1:0-7799 GCA_043824335.1 Planctomycetota bacterium
TGATCCGCATCGTGTAGTTGCCGAAGAGGAGGCTCGGTTTCGTGCCGTCGGGATTGGTGGTCCAGAGCCCGTGAAAATTGGCGGCCGAGCGATCGACGTAGTCCCAGCGGATGTAGACGATCCGGCCGTCGGCCAGCACCGAGGGATGCCACTCGTTGGTTTCGTGGAATGAAAGCGTGCGGACGTTGTCGCCCGAGGCGTCCATGCGGTGGAGCGTGTAGGCTGGCAGCGGCTCCCAGGGGTTGTGGCAGCGCCCGAAGCCGCCGCGGCGCGTGGACAGGAAGGCCACGCCGCCGTCGGGGAGCGGACAGGGATCGAAATCGTCGTTCGGGCCGGTGGTGAGTTGGCGCAGGTTCCGGCCGTCGGTGTCCATGGCGAAGAGGTGAAAGCAACGTCGATCGGGTGAATAGTAATCGGGTTTCTCGGGGGCGCGCTCGGAAAAGGCGAAGTAGACGGTCTTTGCGTCAAACGAAAGCGAGAGCGTCGTGTAATTTCCGCGCGGGAGGCGGCCGCCGATGAGGTCGCGCACCTTGAGCGAACGCCCCGGCTCCTCGAGCACGTACACGCCGCCGCCGGCGATGTCGCCATAGTCATAGAAATACCCCAGGTACTCGTGAAGCATCTGGGAGATGAAGCGGCGGCGTTTCAAGAAAACAAGCGGCCTGGAAGCGACCAGCGGGTTCTTCAACGCCAGGCTCCTTGCCGCGCCACGGATGCGGCGATAGAGACCGAGCCGGGCGGCCTCGTCCAGCGAATCGACCCGATCCACGTCGCGCCGCAAGCGGTCCAGCGTGCGTGCCTCGGGATCGAGGTCGGGACCGTCGGGCATGCTCCGCAGGGCGTCGAGAAGCCGCTCAGCCGAGGAGAGCACGTCGCGAACCGCCTGGGAGTCTTGCGGTGTTCGGCCCCGCCGCTTTTCCTGGGCCGTCCAGTCGGCCTCGACAAACGACGCGAAGACGGCCGCGTCCGAGGCGTCCGGCTGGGGCGCGGCCGACGCGGTGTGCCACGCTGCCGCCGTGGTGACGGCGACGCCCAAAACGATCCGGCGGCGCCAGTACCCGATCATGGGTTGTCTCCCCGGTTTCCCGGCGGGCAAGCCCGCCGGCTAAACGGTGACGTTTGGGAATGCAAACACGCTGTCAGTCCTGAGAACACTCTGCGGGCGGGTTCGGGAGCGCGAACACGCGGCTTGCCTCCGAGGCCTGCTTGCGGACTTTGCGGACCATCTCTTTCCACTCCGACGCTAGAAACCGGGGACGCTCCATGCCGCGGACGGCGTACCTGCGAGTGGCCTGCGCCAGATCGAGGTTGGCGACCAGCACGGCTTCGCTGTGGTTGTCGGCCAGTTTCAGCACGCGCTCGTTGGGAGCGACGATCTTCGAGTCGCCCGCCGACCAGAGTCCGCCGCCCTGCGGCCCCACGGAGTTGGCGAACACGTAATAGATCGCATTCTCAAACGCCCGGGCGGCGATGCCGTCCTGCCCGCCGCGCTTCTTTCTCGATACGGCCGGCCGATCCATCCCGGCGTTGGGATGGAAGACGATCTTCGCGCCGGCCATCACGGCAAGCCGCACCAGCTCCGGATAGCGACGCTCGTGGCAGATGACCGTTGTCGCCAGCACGCCGTCGATCTCGAACAGGGCGATCGCATTGCCGGGCGTGAAGCATTTCAGGTCCATCTCCGTGAGCTGGCACTTCGCATAGCAATGAACCACCTCACCCCGGCGATTGAAGACCACCAGGCAGTTGTAGAGCCTCCCGCGGCCGAAGACTGGCGAGCCGACCAGGACGTTCGTCCCGCACTCGGCGGCCATCCGTCCGACCGTGCTCAAGGCGTCCTCGACCTCTTTGGGCTTGAGACTCGGGAAGTCGTACGCGTAGCCGGTGACGGCGCACTCGGGAAAGAGCACGGCGTCGGCCCGACGGCGCGCCGCTTCGGCCAAAAGCCGCCGAATCGCGGCCAGGTTGCCGTCGATCGTGGGGGCGAACTTCATCTGCACCGCCGCGACGCGGAGCCGGTTCGGCGGCTTCCCCTTGTTCTGCTTCCTGGATGCCATATTGACTTCCCGCATCCGAATCGTCGGATTGGCTCGTTAGAGCGGTGTGGCCGGAACGCCCGGGGGCTGCGAACCCCGGGAAAGCGCAGTGGTTGGCTCACGGTTCACCCCGGGGGACGCAGCCCCCGGGCGTTGTGTTGAACATGCACTTCCACGCGGATTTCAACGCGACCATTGCCATCCGAAAGCCTACTCCGAATCCACAAGGTCCGCAACCCTGGCATTGGGGAACTGGCGTGCGGCTTCCCTTCCGGTTATCCTGATGGGCGATGCGGACGACGATGCCGACTCTGAAGAGATAAGAGATAGGAGACATGCCATGCACTGCGGCAGAAGATTGGGATATGTCGCCGGGCCAGTGATGTTCGCGGTTCTTTTGGCAGTCGCGGGAAGCGAGGCGACCGGCGACTGGCCGACCTACCGGGGCGATAGCCAGCGAAGCGGCGTCACTTCAGAGAGCGTGAAGCTGCCGCTTGTGGAACGCTGGGCTATGGAGGCCCCGCATCCGCCCCGGCCGGCGTGGCCCGAGACGCCGGCCAGGCTGGACGTCTATCGCAACGTTAAGCTGGGGCCGACCGTCGTCTTCGATCGGGCGCCGCACGTGGTCGTCGAAGGGGACTCGCTCTACTACGGCTCGACGGCCGACGACGCCGTCCGTTGCCTCGACGTTTCCACCGGCAAGACCCGCTGGTCGTTCACCACGGAGGGGCCCGTGCGCCTGGCCCCGACAATTGCCGGCGGTCGCGTGTACGTCGGGTCCGACGACGGCTCGGTCTACTGTCTGGCGGCCGACGACGGGCAGCTTCTTTGGAAGCATCGGGCCGGGCCCGAAGATCGGCGCCTCCCCGGCAACGGCCGGATGATCTCGCTCTGGCCGGTGCGCTGCGGCGTGGTGGTCGACGGCGGCGTGGTTTACGTTTGTGCCGGCCTGTTCCCCTCGCAGGGCGCCTACTTGTGCGCGCTAAAGGCCGAAGACGGCAAGCAGATGTGGAAGCGGCAGGTCGACATTTCAGCCCAGGGCTATCTCCTCGCGTCGCCCGATCGGCTGTTCGTTCCCACGGGCCGCACGCCTCCGCACATCTACCAGCGGGCCGACGGCGAACAAGTGGCCGCGTTTCCGGGAATCGGCGAGCAGCGGTCGGGCACTCCCGAGGGAGGCGGCTGCTTCGCCGTGCTCGTGGATGATCAACTCCTGCACGACGCCGGCGAGAAGGGCGGAATTCAGGTCACGGATGCCCGGAGCCGGGAGAAGATCATCTCCAGCTCCGGACTCCGAGTCATTGCCCGGGGCTCCGTGGCGTACATCCTTCGGGAAGATCGCCTTTCGGCGCTCGATCGTGCCCGGCACGTGGAGCTTGTGCGCCTGGAGCAGAAGAAAGAAAAGAGCCCCGAGGACGAGAATCGCATCAAGGAGCTGAGAAAGACGCACTTGAAGTGGGAAGCTCCCTGTTCTGCCCCGTACGAATTAGTCATGGCCGGCGAGACGATCTTTGTCGGCGGAGAGGACAAGGTCGTCGCCTTTCACGCCGCCGACGGAAAAGAGCTTTGGACCGGCGGCGTTACCGGCAAGGCGTACTCGCTGGCCGCGAGCGGCGGGCGGCTCTTCGTGGGCACCGACAAGGGAACCGTCCACTGCTTCGAGCACGAGGCTGCCGTCGGGAATAGTCGAACACCACGCACGGCCGATTCCCAAACGCCTGAAGACACGGCGTCGTCACCCTATCCAGCGGATGACCTCACGCCCCTGTACGAGCGGGCCGCTGACCTCGCCGTCCACTCCGCCGGGGTCACCAAAGGCTATTGCCTGGTGCTGGGGGCCAACACCGGCAGGCTTGCCTGCGAGATCGCCACGCGGTCGGAATTCCAAGTCGTCGGCATCGAACCCGACGCCGGCAAGGTCGCCGAGGCAAGAAAACGGCTTGCCCAGGCCGGGCTCTACGGAAATCGGGTCGTGATCCATCACGGCACGCTCGACAAGCTCCCTTACCAGAAACGAACGGCCAACCTGGTCGTTTCGGATGCGACCCTGGTTACCGGAAAACTGCCTCCCTCGGCGGCGGAGGTGTACCGTCTGCTCAGACCCTGCGGGGGCGTTGCCGTTTTCGTTCAACCGCCCGAACAAGCGAATCCGAAGTACTTGACCGGCTGGGCCCTGGGAGCTTTACCCGGGGCGGAAGTAGGCAAGGGCCCCGGCGGCGAGCACGTGCTCACCGCACGCCGCGGCCCGCTGGAAGGCGCCGGCGAGTGGACCCATTTTTACGCCGACGCCGGCAACTCCGCCTGTAGCAACGACGCCCTGAAGCCGGGACCCGTCGACGTTCAATGGTTCGGCCGGCCCGGGCCGCGAAAGATGGTCGACCGGCACGAGAAGAACGTCGCCCCCGTCTCGAAGGACGGGCGGCTCTTCATCACCGGCGACAATTACGTCATCGCCCTGGACGCCTACAACGGCGCCGTCCTCTGGGAGCACGACCTTCCCGATTCCATCCGGCTGGGGGCCTTCAAAAACTGCGGCAGCATGGCGGTGACCGACGAGTGCCTTTACGTGGCGTCGGGCGTAAAATGCGTGGCCTTCGACGTCGCCTCGGGCGAGAAAAAGTTCGTGTTGTCCATCCCGGACGATGTGGCTGGCAACGATTGCGAATGGGGCTACGTGGCCAGCGCGGGCGGCATCCTCTTCGGGAGTGTCACCAAGCCCGGCGCCGCGTTCCGCGTTCAGGACGTCCCCACCCAAACGCTCATCTGGCGCGACCACCAGCCCGTGGTCACGAGCGACTCTGTGTTCGCGCTCGAGCACCGCTCAGGCGAAACGCTCTGGACCTACACGCCGGACGATGGTGTCATCATCAATCCCACGCTCGCCGTGGGAGGCAGTCGGGTCTACTGCGTCGAAAGCACCAATCCTGAGACTCGCGAGGTCCCGGACGGGAGGATCAAGCTCGACGCACTACTCGGCAAGGGATCGAACCTCGTGGCTTTGGACACGTCGACCGGCGACGTGGTCTGGAAGAGGCCGGCCGAGCTCGAAAGCCTCCAGCACATCGTTTTCTTGAGCTACGCCAAGGAGACGCTCGTCGTCACGGGCACGAAAAACGTCGCCATCGACGGCCAAACGCGGGTGCGCTACGATCTCTCCGGCTTCGACGCCGCCACGGGCAAGCGCCTCTGGCAAACGACCGAAACGCCCATCCCCGATGACATTCTCGAAGGCCCACACGGCGAGCAGGTGCAGCACTCGGCGATCGCCGGCGACGTGATCTACAACACGGGCTTTGCCTTGGACCTGCGCACGGGCCGGCCGGCCGCCGGCTGGAAATGGCAGAAGAGCGACAAGTGCGGCGTCGTGGCCACCTCGGCCTTCTGTGCCTTCAGCCGCTACTCCAACCCGCGGATGTTCGACCTCGCCTCTGGCGACCATTCGGCCCTGACCGAGGTCACGCGCCCGGGCTGCTGGATCAACATCATCCCGGCCGGCGGCCTGGTGCTGATCCCCGAGTCAAGCTCCGGCTGCACCTGCTACTACTCGATCCAGACCTCGCTTGCCCTCTCGCCGCGCGACGGCAAGCCGTGAGAACGCACTCAGCCAGCAAAGGAGAGTATCCGATGAGATTGATTGCGACCGCACTCTCGACATTCGTCCCCGTTCTCATTTGTGTCGTCGCACCGTCCACTTTGATGTGTGGAGAAGCGGAGCCCGCCTCCTGGTGGGAAGCGGAGACCGCAATGGGACCTGGAGGGACGCTAACCCTCACCGAGAAGCCATGGTGGGAGCGCGCCCAAGCGCTCGAGGTCGGCGAGCACTTCACGGAGCGAAGCGACCTTCCCGGCGGTGGGCAGATGTTGATCCGCCGCGAGCGAAGCAAGCTGGCATGGGGGTACGGTCGGAAGAAGGCCGCGGAAGCGGACGTCCTCGTCTGGGTGCTCGACGACGACGGGGACTTCCGTCCCGGCGATACCGACGGCGATAAAGACAGCGACTGCTACGTCGCCGACTACGAAGCCGACGGCCGGGTGGACCGGATGGTCGACTACATCGACGACGACGGCGACAACAAAGCCGACGAAATGGACATCCGATACTTCGACGACGGCCGGCTGGCCATCTCGTGGTTCGGGGTCGATCTGGACGAGGACGGCCACCTCTGGAGCGTGGGCAACTACGAGTACGCCGGCGGCTTCTTTCGCAGCGACCCCTACGGCGACAACCTGGTGTACGCGAACCGGTACGACCCGGACGAGAACCGGTGGTTTCCCATGAGCGAGTGTCCCTTCGCCTTCTACGACACCGACGGGGACGGCGAGTCGGAGGCCGTGGTCCGCGTCAGCGCGGTGCCGCTGGATTTCGATCCCCAAACGGAACTCGATCCCGGCAACGCCCTGTTCAATTACACGCTCCCTTTCACCGAGCGAATGCGCCACCCCGGGGCGGTCAACTTTCGCTACAGCCGCGATCTCGACGGCCTCAGCTCGCCCGAGCGGCGGCTCCACTACGACCTGGGCTTCAACCTCATCGGCCGAGTGCCCTACCAGTTCGAGGGCATGGCCCGGGAGACACCACTCCGCAGGGCGCCGAAAACGACGAACGTGATCCCGCACGAAGATTTGATCCGGGTGGCCGAGAGCTATCCGGCCGAGACAACCGGTTTCAGTTGGCACGAGTACGGCGACGACGCGGTCTCGCTGGGCTACGAGCCCCGGCCCGGGGAGGACCGGCGCTGGGAAGGCATCTTCTGGACCTGGAGCCGGCGCTTCATGCACAACACGGGCGGGCCGATCCAGAACTGGAACATGCGGCGGGAGTTTTGCCCCACGCCGTCGAATAAACGCGAGCTGTACTACTGTCGGGCCGACCACCGCATCCACCTCAAAGGGGCCACCGACGGCTGGATCCGCGTCGGGCACCTGGCCAACACCGATCCCTGGGGCGAAATCCGCTTCTTCGACACCGACCGCGACGGCTACTTCGACCGCTGGGAAACCCATCTGGCCGACGTTTCCGCTCCCGTCCGCGTGAGCACCGTGCGTGACCTCGGCATCCGCGACCTGCCCGACGATTGGGACGCAATCGGCAAGCTCTACACCCAGGAGATTCTTCCCGAGGCCCTTCAAGCCAACGAGAAGCTGATGGCCGCCATGGGGGAGCTGGCCGATTTCGGCGTGCCCGAGAACCTGGCCAAGGCCCTGGAAGCGGCCACCTGCGACGGGGAAAAGCTCTACGTTCAGGACATCATCCGAGAGACGCAATACCTCGATCTTCGGGAGAAGCTGTCTCGGAAAAGCACCGAGCTGTTCGCCGCCTTTCCCCCTGCCGATCTTCGCAGCAAGCCCGACGAGCTGAAGGCCTCGATCCGCGCCTGGACCCATGCCCGGCTCATGGCCGACCTCGACACGGCCTACGCCGAAGGCCGCTACGACGACGCGGCGCGGCTGCTGGCCGAGATCAAGCAACCCGCAACGAGCCCCGAGTGACCACAACTTCGTGTAGAACTTCATTTAACCCAGGGTGAACACACCGGCTCGCGCTTCGGGAATCTCCAGCCACATTCGCTGACGACGGGCGGTCACGCCGCGCTTTGGCCCTTCTTAGCCAGGCGGCGCATGCCGGGGGCGACGTGCTTGAGTTCGTCGTCGTCCTGCTTGGGGCTGAGCTGGTTCGAGAGGAACGTCTCGAAGACCAAGGCGAGGAGCACGGCGGAGAGAAACAGCTCCCAAAGGCTTGTCCCTTCGCGGAGCCAGGCGAAC
>JBDRTC010000300.1:0-2071 GCA_043824335.1 Planctomycetota bacterium
CTCAACGCTGGAAACCAAAAAAGATAAAAGAACTATGTCCACTTATTTAGGTCGTTTGCTATAGTCCGCGATTCGGGCGATGGAGAGGGTGGCGAGGATCTCCTTGAGTTTGGGACGTCGTTTCCAGCGGACGACGAAGGATTCGTCGTCCATGGCCATCAGTTTCTCGAAGATTGCGAGATCTCTTACCCGATCGGCGGTGGCCGGCAAAAGGCAACCGAGGATGCAAGCCTTCGTAACGACAAAGGGCTTTCTGCCTTTCCAGTAGCTGCCAAGCGCAGTCAAAGTCTTCGCGGTGCTCGGCATCTGCTCCTTGTAAGCCTCAGCGGATAGTTTCTGCACGGGCAACAGCCGCTTGATGAGTGCAGGCGCATCCCTCAGAGAAAATGGCGTCACGGCGTTGTTCATTAGGAGTCCTCTATGAGTGGCAGCTTGAACAGATCCTGCTCGACGGGGCGTGGCCGGCGCTTTCGGGACGCAGGCTTTTCGCCGTCGGAAAGTGCGAGGAACAGCGCGCGCCGCCAGCCACGGTGGGTGTCATCCGGCAGCCCGGCCTCAGCGACCGTCATAGAGAAGAGCCACCAGCGCTCTTCCGGGCGGAGTGCGGCCCACTTGCTGCAGATGACGGGGAATTGCCCCTCATTGGCCGTCTCAGCCGCCCAGGCGAGCACGCAGAGTTCCTTGCCAAGGAGTCTATCCACCCGGTTCGTGCCCGTGTGCCAGCGGCCAGTGAGGATCTTTACGGCCTTCAGGCGATCATTGAACTCGCGCCGGGCGATGTCGGCGATGGCGGACCAGACCGAACGTTTCAGGATGACCCGTTCCTCTTCGCGCGGGATGCCGCCCTCCTGTCCGCGGTAGCCGTAGTCCTCAACAATGACAACCGATGCGTTCCGGGAGGCAGGGATTTCTACTCGGAAGAGATGCGCACCGAAGGTGTCGGATGCACCGAAGTCAACGGTCATGGGCTGATTGCTCACTGTTCAACGTCTCCTGGCCGCAACTCGATGCCGAGCTTTCCGGCAAAGTCCTTGAGGTCATGACCCGAGGCGAAATGGGCCTTGCGAAAGATCATGGTGACCGGCGTGTCCGGGGTGAACTTTTCGAGCACTTTGACGAGCAGCGCTTCAATGAACGGGGCATCCACGGCGATCTCGCCCACGCTCACGGAGATCATTTGATTGCCCTGGCCCACAGTGATGCCGATGCCTTCAAAGGTGGCGGACTTTTCGGCTGCCCGCTTAAGCCCCTCGAATGTCTTGCCTCGTGAGTCCAGCTTGCGCCCGGTTCGCGAGACGAGGCTTGCGGGTTTCACGTCGTCGATCTGGACACCCGTTTTACCCTTGACCGGGAAGCGGAATTCTGCCTTGGATTCAAGCCCATCTGCCTCAGCGAAGGCGCGCAGCAGCACCTCGCCGTCACTAATGGAAATGGGACCTTCGTAAATCGATCCATCGCGAGGTTCGCTGCCATCCAGCGTGTACCGAATCTCACCCCTTGGTGCGACAAAGAGTGACACTTTTCGCACCTCTCCTTTGTCGGAGAGCTGGTTGCGCAGAACGAGATTGTTGGACCAGCTCAACGGATCGCCCGTTTCGTACTGTCCTGAAGGATCGCAGACCAGAAAATTCACTCGCAGCGCGCTTGTGGTGTAGGTCTGTTCCTTAAGTTTGGGACTCGACTCGGATACTGGAGCATCTTCGGCGTAGTGGACGCGCGGCGTGGGGCCTGCGTTCTGCGGATTGACGCGCAGGCGGACCTTGCCTTCGTCGCCGAGCTCAGGCTCGGCAATGACCTGGGCTGAGGTTCGCTTTTTCTTGGGCTTTTTGGTGACGTAGCCGTTGTGGAGATCTTCCCACAGCGCGCGGTTGCAGGCGATGGATTTCAGCGTCTCAAGACCCTTGGGCGGTAACCAGGGCATGCCGGCCTACTCGGCATAGCGATCTGCCACATCCGACCAGCGAGCTTCGTCCTGGTTCTCTGGCCAGAGCAGATCCTGCGCCTTGTCACGGATGGCATCGAACTCCTTCTCCACGTCGAGGTAGAGCTTCAGCGGATTGGAGGTCAATGT
>JBDRTC010000301.1:0-5734 GCA_043824335.1 Planctomycetota bacterium
GGCTGACAAGCAGCCAGTGCCACCCACAAATTCAGGTGACACGAGGGACTAGGCGGGGCCGGCAAATGTTTGCAGAACCGAAGATGAGAGGAGTCACGACGATGGCAACCAACTGGTCATCTTTCGCAATTGCGCCACCGGATTCTATCGAATCACCTGGACACGCGAACCCTCCCATCTGTTGGTGCAAAAACAGGAGCCGTTCTCGTTCTACTCGTTCGTCAACGCCCTTCATTTTCAGCACGGATACTTCAAGCCCCATCTGGCCAACCTGCCCTGGCTGATCTGGGGGATCGTCGTCGACGCGGTCACGATCTCCACGGTGCTCTGGGTCGTTACCGGCATCTACCTCTGGGCCCGGCGGCCTCGGAAGCGGCTCCTGGGCGGTCTCTGCCTGATTGCGGGAAGCCTGCTCTTCGCGGCCCTGGCCGTTCTCATGTGCCGGTGAGCGAGCGCGACGCGAGGGACTTCGACCCATTAGCGGTCCCGTTGGATAGGTGAGTTTTTAGCGAGGTGTTGTGATGAGCGCAGAAGCCAAACTGGCCGAGTTGGGACTCGAACTCCCGCCGGCTCCCCGGCCGCAAGGTCTCTACAAGCCCATGGTGGTCACGGGGAATATCGCCTACGTGTCGGGGCACGGCCCGATGTTGCCGGACGGGTCGTTCGTAACCGGGCTCGTCGGTTCCAAACTGGATCAGCAGGCCGCCTACGAGGCCGCCCGACTGACCGGCTTGGCCATCCTGGCAACTCTCCGCGCCGAGTTGGGGAGCCTGGATCGGGTCCACCGGGTGCTCAAGGTTCTGGGGATGGTCTACTGCACGCCTGACTTCGATCAGCAACCGGCCGTGATCAACGGTTGCAGCCAGTTGTTTGCCGATGTGTTCGGCCTCGAAGCCGGCATTGGCGCGCGAAGCGCCGTGGGTGTTGCCGCTTTGCCGATGGGTATCGCGGTCGAAATCGAGGCGGTGTTTGAGTTGTGCCGGCAACCTCCTGATTAGAACTGGACTTTTGCAAAAGTCCGGTTAGAAGCTGAGTGAAGTGCTCATGGGTGCCGTCCCTACGGCTTGCGACGTTTGACGCCGTCGCCGGAGTGGCCGGGCTTGCGCCGGGCAGCGGCAGCCGACGACTCGCCCCGGACGGCGGCGGCGTAGTTGGGGTTGTCGGCCTGGCCGGTGATCTCGTAGAGGAAGCGGCTGGGGACGGTGGGCCGGGCCTTGCCCCATTTCAGCCGGCTAAGGGCGAGCGTGAGCGTCAGTCGTTTCATGGCCCGGGTGATGCCGACGTAGCAGAGCCGGCGCTCTTCGTCGACGGCGTCTCCGTCGGCCTCGACCGACCGCCGGTGCGGCAGCAAGCCTTCCTCCATCCCCACCATGTAGACTTCCGGGAACTCGAGCCCCTTGGCGGCGTGAAGCGTCATCAGGGCGACGGCGTCCCGCTCGAAGCGGGATTCGTCCTCCCGGTCGTTCTCGTGCCCCGTGAGGGTGATTTCCTGCAGGAAGCCGGCCAACGTGGGCTTGGCGGCCCGCCGGCAATAGCCCCCTAGGGCGTTGACGACCTCTTCCACCGCTTCCCAGCGCGCTTGCTGCTCCTCGGCGCTGGGATACACTCGGGCCAACTCCTCCCGGTAGCCGATCTGGCCGATCAGCTCGACGACGACCTCGACCAGCGGCCGCTTCTTCACCGCATTGCGATGTCGCTGGATCAACGCCCGGAAGTCGCCCACGGCCCGCCACGCGAGCTGCGAAGCGTACTCCGGCCGGGAGGCGCAGCCGGCGGCGTCCCAGACCGGCTCGCCGCGAGCGACGGCGTCTTCCAGGAGCCGCGTGACGGTGGTCCGCCCGATGCCGCGGGCCGGCGTGTTGATCACGCGGAGCAACGAGACCTCGTCCCGCGGGTTGACCAACAGCTTCAGGTAGGCCATCACGTCGCGGACTTCCTTGCGGTCGTAGAACGACTGCCCTCCCACGAGCACGTAGGGGACCTCGGCCCGGCGCAGCTCCATCTCGAAGGCCCGGGGTTGCTCGTTGGTGCGGAAGAGGATGGCGAAATCGCGGGGGCGGCCCAGCTTTTTCTCGATCCGCGAGCGGATGCGCTGGACGACCGTCTTTGCTTCGGTCTCATCGTCTTCCAGTTGAAGGATTTGCGGCTGGGCGCCGCGGCAGGTGGCTCGCAGCACTTTTTGGTGGCGTTGCCTGTTGAACGCGATCAGTCGGTTCGCCCAGGCGAGGATTTCCCGGGTGGAGCGGTAGTTGGTTTCCAGGCGCACGACTTTGGCGTCGGGCCAATCGTTGGTGAAGCGGAGGATGTGGGCGACCTCGGCCCCCCGCCAGCCGTAGATCGACTGGTCGTCGTCGCCCACCACGCAGAGATTGCGGTGGTCGGCCGCCAGGGCCTTGACGATGCGGTACTGGCTGCCGTTGGTGTCCTGGTATTCGTCGATCAGCACGTGGTCGAACCGCTCGGCTTCTTGCCTTCTCACCTCCGGAAAGCGGCGGAAGAGTTCCTCGGTCAAGAGGAGCAGGTCGTCGAAATCGACCGCGCCGGCGGCCTTCAGGGCCTTCTGATACCGCCGGTACGCCACGGCGGCGAGGTGCTCCCGATCGGTTTCGGCCATGTTGGCCGCCCGGTCGGGCTTCACCGACGCGGTTTTCCAGCGGCCGATGATGTGGAGCAGGTCGCCCGGGCGCAGGGCGGCGTCGGTGACCTTGATCTCCCGGAGCACGGAGCGGGCGACGCTCTCCTGATCGCCCCGGTCGTAGATGGCGAACGAGTCGGGATACCCCAGCCGGCGGATGTGGCGGCGAAGCACGCGTACGCAGAGCGAGTGGAACGTGGAGATTTCGGGCTTCTGGCGCGTGCGGCGGCCGATCAGGGCAGCGGCGCGCTGCTGCATTTCCCGGGCGGCCTTGTTGGTGAAGGTCACGGCCAGGATGCGTTCCGGCCGGGTACGGCGGGAAATCAGCCGGGCGATGCGATAGGTGACCACTCGGGTCTTGCCCGTCCCCGCGCCGGCCAACACCAAAAGCGGTCCGGAAAGCGTGGTTGCAGCTTCGAGTTGAGCGGGATTCAAGTCCATTCCGTTCGCCGCCGACGTGGGGAGAACCAGCGACCTGGCCAGGAGGCCGGAGATTGTTGGCACAAGACCTAAGATAGTAAGGTGCCGTGGCCGATGACGAAAGGGGGCGAGGCGCGCTTTCGCGCGAGACCATCAGCAGGCGCGAAGCGATGCGCAACGCATTGGCTCGTCGAAGAACGAAAAGTCGGCTGGTGGTTCCAGACAAATGGATAGCCTTCGAGTCGTATGCTTTGGATCACGCTCGCCTATTCCGCGGGCCGACCTACTGCTCGACTCTTGCTACGTTCAATGGACTGGAGCGCCAGGTACCGATCTCCGAACCTGCCCATGTTTTCAAGTTCGCATCACAGGCAGCGCAGGAACGCCACCAAGTCCTTCCTCTCCTGTTCGGTGAGGTTTGTTTCCAGGACGAGGTTGTGGAACTCGACGGTGTCTTCCAAAGTCAGCAAACGCCCATCGTGCAAGTAGGGCGGTGAGTCCTTGATGCCTCGCAGGGGGAACGTCTTGATGGGGCCGTCGCCGCTGGCCATTCGTCCATTGTACATGTGCGGCTCAAAGAAGCGCTCGGTGCGCAGGTTGTGCATCGTGTTATCGGTGTAGTACGGCGGTTTGTGACAAACCGCGCAGCGCCCCCCCTCGAAAAACACTTTCTGCCCTCGCAACTCCGCGGGCGCTGCCTTGTTCGAGTCGAGCGTGCCGAACACACTCAGTTTCGGCGCGGGCGGGAAATCGAGGATCGACATGAACTCGGCCATGAAATGGACTTGACTGCCCCGATCCAGAATGTTGACACCCTTCTTGGTGGCGATCGCCGGATCGCCGTCGAAGTACGCCGCCCGCTGCTCGAACTCGGTGAAGTCTTCGATACTCTTTATCGCCCGCTGAGAGCCAAACAACCGCTGTACGTTGACGCCCCTGAGCGGCGGTGTGTCGAGCCGATGGCGAAATTCTTGCGGACGGATGTCGCCAACCAGGTGCGTTGTTCCGTTGCTGTGGCCGTTCACGTGGCAATCGAAACAGGTCACGCCGCCACTCGGCTTCAGCGACCTTCGATCATCGGTTGCGTTGAATTGCTGCTGAGGGAAGGGAGTCACCAACAGACGCACTCCTTCGAGCTGTTTCGGGTTCAGAAGACCATTGAACAACCCGAAGTAATTGGCGAGCGTGACAACCTCTCCCTGCGACACGTCCCCCAGATCGGTTCGAGTCGTCAGGTACATCGGGGGAGGATATTCCGGGAGAAGATGTTCCGGCAAGTCGAAATCCAGGTCAAAGCGGGTCAGGTCACGTCCCTCTTGCCTTTTGATCTCGTCGATGTGATGCTTCGGGAACAGCATGCCGCCTTCGGGATGGTTCGGGTGTGGCAGGGGCAAAAACCCTTTTGGCCACAACCCTTTTTGCCGAATCTCCTCCGGTCGCATGGCCCCCAGTTGCTCCCATAACTGCACGCCGGACGGCAACTTTGCCCGAATGCCCTTTTGAACCGGCTTCCCCCGCGACATGGTTACGCCGGAAGCAGGGCGATTACTCAGGTCGTACCGTTGCTCCAACAACTCCATGTGGCGTTGCATAACTTCCGGCTTGGCCGCTTCCATGCGTTTGACCGTAGCGCCGAACTCTTCGGTGACAACCACCGGGGCGTAACTGGTTGGCTTCTGCGCTCGCGACACAAGCGGCAGCCCCACAACAACAATCGCTAGCGCAATTCCTGTACATAAGTTTCGCATGGTCTTACCCTCCCCTGGACTAGTGAAAAACGGCAACGGCTCTCGCGTCAGTTTTCCAGCCTCTTTCTGCGGCATTCGTGGCACGTCCCCATAAACTGAGTCGGTCTATCTTCCCGTCAAGCCCCGCTAACGCCATCCTACCGAAAAGTCGTCTTCTTGCAAGTTGACGCATCGCGGGCACCGGGCCCCCGCTTGCCTGGTTTGTCTATTCTGCCGCCGAGGGTCCAGCAGCCAGCCGTGGCACTGCGGCCTTCGCCGTGTTCAGTCAGTCCCTCTCGCCCCGATAGTGGTTCACGCCCGCCTGGTCGAGCCGCAGCAGGCCGGCGGCGACTCGCTTGAGGAAGGCTTCGCCGTCTTGACGGTCCTTTGGCGACCATAATACTTCGGCCATGGCGAACAGCCGGGGAAAGAGGAGGTATTCGACGTCGCGGGGCGTGGGGACGTATTCGGTCCACAGGCACGCCTGGCCGCCCAGCACGTATCGGGCCTCGTCGGGCGTCATGCCTTCGGTCGGGTCGAAGTGGTAGACAGCGTCGAGCGTCAGCAAGCCGCCGGTGTGCCCGGGGCCGGTGTGGGAGGCGTCTTGGGCGTAGTTGAAGTACGTTTGCCGGTTCGGGGTCATCACCACCTCGTGCCCACTTCGGGCGGCCGTGATTCCGCCGGCCGTTCCCCGCCACGACATCACCGTGGCGTTCGGGGCGATGCCCCCTTCGAGGATCTCGTCCCACCCGATCAGCCGCCTGCCCTTCGAGTTCAGGAATGCCTCCACCCGCTTTGTGAAGTAGCTTTGCAGCTCGTCTTCGTTGGCCAGCCCCTCCTTCTTGATCCTGGCCTGGGCAAAAGGGCTCGCCTTCCACCGGTCGCGGGGAACTTCATCGCCGCCGGTGTGGATGTGCCGGCTGGGAAACAGCCCGATCACCTCCTCAAGAAC
>JBDRTC010000302.1:0-24039 GCA_043824335.1 Planctomycetota bacterium
TCGCAACTCCGCGGCACTGCTTGCCTTGCGGCAAGCAGTGGCACACGGTGATGAGAAAAGCGGGTTGCGGATTCACCACGGAGCCACGGAGGGCACGGAGACACAGGAGACGAGGAAAGACACCAGAAACATTCTCTCGTCTGTTGCTTCTTCCAAGACTTCTCCGTGTTCTCCGTGTTCTCCGTGACTCCGTGGTGACTTAATCCGTCCAGTCGGCACTTTAAGCTATCCAGCGGGCGTCCCTCAACAGACTTTTTGGTCGCTGAAGAACGGTGCGTGTCGTGCGGAAACCGCACAAGACCCCCGAAGAAATGGGCACACGATCTCAGGACCCCTTGACATCAAGGGACTTGTTTACCGAGAATCGGGCGTGCAAGAACCGTGTTATCCCGCAGGTTTGCCCGCATAAGACACCAATTGCGGGTATATGCGGAAACCAGATACACACAGAATTTGCGCCTGCCAATCGCATGTTTACTTACCAAGTTCGTCCAAGAGTATTCAGACTAGAAGAAGGTCAAGCGTTGCCGTTCCCGGCCGACGGTGAAGTACGCTTCTATTTTTCTCCACTCCAACCATTTGGCGTAGAGGCAGGAAGCGGACATACTGCGGTTCAGAATATAGCAGCCTCTGTGCTATTCAATGCCAATACCGGTGCTCATTCCGTTGAGTCAAAGCAACCGCTGGCGCCATTAGACGTAACCATCGAGGAACCTGCCCGTGTCGTTCGAACGATTGGAAACGTGCTTGCGATCTCTCAATTGTTTGAGTCAAACCAGCAACTGACGGAAATCATCGAAAGCATATATTTCGTGTTCCCAATGCTATTAGCGGTCGAGTTCGCAGACCCACCAATCATTGAGCGAGTCGACGGCCAAATCGGCAAAGTGAAGTTCCGGTGGGAATTGAAGAGTTGGAGAGCCCGGTTTGAAATAACGACGCAGGACAAACAGGAACTTTCTGTGGCGTCGTCTTGGGAGCGAATTAGTGTCTTGTCAAACCCCTTGCGACGTCGATTGCTTGCCGCATTGCACTATTACCATGTGGCACTCCGTCTCGCAAGACGAGGCGAGATAGCGGGGGAATTCCTGCCCGAAATGATTTTGAACCTCTCTAAAGTCCTCGAAGTATTGTTCCCTTCCTCCGGCGATGGCAAAACTCGAGATGCAGCGCGCGCAGGATTACGCGCATTGGGGTTTTCGGAGACTGAAATTGAAGCAGACTATATTCCCGCCATGGCACTTCGCAATGAAATTGATGTTGGGCATGTCGATCTTTCGTTGCTCAAAGTAGGCCAATTGTCCATCATTCATGGCTACGCTGAGTACGCTGAAACCGCGTTTCGGCTACTCTTAAAACGAGTTCTGGACAAGATAATCTCGGCTTCTTTTGAAGTTGAACCTTATGAGCCTACGTCCGCGATTGGGGACGCAGCAAAAATCGTGGAAAGGCTGCGAGGAAATGCGGAAAGATATGGCCGCTAGCAACGCCGTCAACTCGGACAGCAGAAAGCGGCGCTCCTTCGTCGCGCCGCTTTTTGCTGCCGGTTAGCGGATCCGTTCGACGCAGACGTTCCCCTCCCATGATCCCCGAAATCACCAACAGCTTCGGCTTCTCGTTGGATTTTCTGCGGCGGTTGGTGGCCGACGTGGAGGAGGGGCGGATGGTGGAGCAGGTGGGCGGGGTGGTGAACCATCCGGCTTGGGTGATCGGGCATCTGGTGGTTAGTTGCCAGGAGATGGGCGGCGAGCTGGGCGCCAGCCCGTGGCTTCCGGAGGATTGGGCCGCCCGGTTCGGAACCGGAAGCGTGCCGACCGCCGACCGCGCGGCGTACCCGGCGAAAAGCGTGCTGCTGGAAAACCTCGCGGAAGGCCAACGGAGGCTGGTCGAGGCGCTTGCCGCGACCGGCGAAGACGAGCTGGCCGCGCCGCTTCCGGACGAGCACTGCCGCCACCTGTTCCCGACGCTCGGCCATGCGGTTCTCCACATCCTCACGGCGCACACGGCCGTCCACGTCGGCCAGATTTCCGTCTGGCGCCGGGCAGTCGGACTGGGCCCGTTGGAGGAGATCTTTGTTTAGGCTTTGTCGGAAAACTCGTTCGCTTGTTCGTGCCGGGGTGGCATGCCCTCGCGAAGCGTGGGCATGTGCCCACCCAACATGGCGACGCAAGCGACGCCATGCCACCCAGCGACAGGGTTTTCCGGCAAAGCCTAGTTCTCGGGCGGCGAAGCGGCGACGGTCAACTCGTTCTTGACCTCACGGACGCCGGGCTCGAAGCGGGCGAGGTGCCCGGCCAGGAGGCGATCGCGTGGGCTGGCCACGACGCCGCGGAGGATCGCCGTCTCTTGCCGGATCGTCACCTCAAGCGGCGACCGCAGCCGGTTGCGAAACTCGGCCCGCTGACGATCGGGCAGGATCGACTCGGCCGGCAGCGTCCGAATCGCGTCGGTGCTCCACTGATAATTCGGCCGGGCGCTTCGGCCGGGCGCCGGAGTGGCGATGCCGTCGGCGAGCGTCTGGGGCGGCGAGCCGGGTTGGCTGGGCTGCGCGGTGGCGGCGAGGGGCGCCCCGGGTTGTGGGGCCGTTTCACGCGACGGTTCTCCCTGTTCGACGGCCGGCTCCGCTTGCCCCGCGTCTTGGCCCGCGGACTGGACAAGCTCGCTCGGTTGCTCGATTGCTTGCCGCAGCTCTCCGGCGGCTTGGGCCGGGGGTCCGGTCGGCTGGCCGAGTAGGGAATCGGCTGAAAAACGCGGGGCCGCCTCGGGCGGGAAATCGTCCCAGAGCGAGTAGGAGCGGGGCGTTGAGAAACCTTGCCCGAAGTTCGGACGCGGCCCGAAGACGCCGTAGTCTGCCGACACCCGCGGCCTGGGGCTGACGGGAAAGCCGAGCGAGCGCGGGCCGAACCGGGAGCGGAATTCGTCTTTGGAGGTACCCGGCCTCGGGCGCGGCTGGGCCTGGGCGTCGGGCCGGAGCCCCGGCATGACGAGCATCAAAACGGTCAAGATCAGCCAATGGGTGCGCATGGCGCCACGCCTGGTTCGGACCCGAGATCGCCGCTTTCTTGTATATCGTCCCGACCCCCGCCCAAACGCTACCTGAAATCGTATGCCCCCGCAGGCCGGCGGTCAACGCGCCGGGTCGTCCCGAAGAGCCATAATTGACCCGCTTCACCGGCGGAGCGATAATCAGTCGAGTCGGCAGCCGTCTGGGGGCTTGCTGCTCGTTGCTCGCAGCGCGACCCCGCCACCCTCAACCGTGCAATCATCGGACCGCATGGCGCAGATGGGAGAGAACAGCGTGAGTAAATTTTCGATGGCCGTCTTCGCGCTGGTGTTCGTGGCCGGAATCGCGGGCCGTGCTCCCGCGGAGCCTCCGTCTGAGGAGAAGCCCCTTGGTCATTGGCTCGAAGCGCTCGAGGATTCCGACGCCGCCGTGCGGCTCGAAGCCCTCCAGGCCATCGGCAAGCTCGGGCCCGAGGCCGAACGGGCCGCGCCGGCATTGATCGCGGCGCTCGGCGACGATGATCCGAACGTTCGGGCTGCCGCCGCCACGGCCTTGGGGGCGTTGGGTCCGGCCGCCAAGTCGGCGGTTCCGTCGCTCCTCGAGGCGTTGACGGATCAGGGGCACACCGTGACGGTCGAAGATGGAATTCCGTCGTACAAGCCCGTGTGGGCCGTGGTGAGCGATGCCCTGGGCGACGTCGGCACGGCGGTCTTGCCGGAGTTGATCGCTGCCCTGGAGAACGAGAACCCGCAGGTGTGCTTGGGGGCCGCGGGGGCCTTGCACCGGATCGGTCCGGAGGCGAAGGAGGCCGTCGAGCCGCTGCTGAAGCTGCTCAAGAAAGACGATGACTTGACTCGCCGCGGGGCGATCTACGGGTTGATGGGGATCGGTCCGGAGGCGAAGTCGGCCGTGCCCGCGCTCACCGGCGTGCTCACGCACAAGGACTTTCACACCCAGTATTGGGCCTGCCGCGCCCTGAGAGAGATCGGACCGGAGGCGAAGACGGCCGTTCCGGTTTTGCTCGGGCTGTTGACCGAGGGAGCGGCTTCGGTGCGTCGCAACGCGGCCCAGGCGCTCGGGGGCATCGGGCCCGGGATCGGGGAAGACGCCGTTGGGGCGCTTGCCAAGGCGCTTCGCGACTCCTCCGATCCGGTGCGCGAGGACGCGGCGATTGCCCTGGGTCGACTCGGGCCGTTTGCCAAGTCGGCCGCCCCGGCGCTGGAAGAAGCGCTGGCCAACGGGCCGATCGCGGCGCGGGTGCCGGCGGCCAGGGCCCTCTGGCTGGTGACCGGCCGGACGGAGCAGGCCGTCGACGTGCTCATCGAGGAGCTTGCGGAGGTCAACTGGACCTACGACGCCGTCCAAACGCTCGGCGAGATCGGCCCGGCGGCCAAGAAGGCGGTGCCGGCGCTCGTCGCCCTCCTCAAGTTGACCGACGAGGAGGAAGACGTCCGCGAGGCGGCAATCGACGCTCTGAAGAAAATCGACCCGCAGGCGGTCCCGCCCGAACCCCGAGGCATCGAGGAGAACACCAGATCATGAACGCGCAGTTTTGCAGCGGAGCCGACGTCCTCAAAGCCTTCGTTCTCACGGTTCTCTCGTTCGTTCTCCCCGGGGCGCCGTTTGCCCACGGCGCGTCGGCCGGGCGGCCCAACGTGATCGTGGTAATCACCGACGACCAGGGCTACGGCGACGTGGCGGCGCACGGCAATACGATGATCGAAACGCCCCATCTCGACGCGCTTCGCGCCGAGAGCGTGCGCCTGACCGATTTCCACGTCGATCCCACCTGCTCGCCCACTCGCTCGGCGGTGATGTCGGGCCGCTACTCCACGCGGACGGGCGTCTGGCACACGATCATGGGCCGGTCGCTGATGAGCCCCCGCGAGGTCACCCTGGCCGAATTGTTCAAGGCGGGCGGATATCGCACGGGGATGTTCGGCAAATGGCACCTGGGCGACAACTTCCCCTGCCGCCCGCAGGACCAGGGGTTTGACGAAGCCTTCTACCACGGCGGGGGCGGCGTGGGACAAGGCCCCGATTACTGGGGCAACGACTACTTCGACGACACCTACTTCCGCAACGGTAAGCCCGAAAAAACGGCCGGCTACTGCACCGACGTCTGGTTCGCCGACGCGCTGCGCTTCATCGGCGAGAACAAGGACGGCCCCTTCTTCGTCTATCTCTCGACCAACGCCCCGCACGGCCCGTACCTGGTCGACGAGAAGTACTGGAAGCCCTACGCCGAAAAGGGCGTGCCCCCGACCATGGCCCACTTCTACGGGATGATTACCAACATCGACGAGAACATGGGCAAGCTCGTCTCGAAGCTCGAAACCTGGAACCTGGCACGGAACACGATCCTGGTCTTCATGACCGACAACGGCTCGGCCGCCGGCTGGGCACGCCGCAAAAACGAGCCGGGCACCTGGAACGGCTTCAACGCCGGAATGCGGGGCGGGAAAGGCTCGGAGTACGACGGCGGACACCGCGTGCCGCTGTTCCTCCGCTGGCCGGAAGGGAAAATCGGCGGGGGGCGCGACGTCGATCAGCTCACTGCCCACGTCGACGTGCTCCCCACGCTAGCCGATCTTTGCGGAATCACCCGGCCCGAGGGCCCCCCGCTCGACGGCACGAGCCTCGCGCCGCTGTTGCGAGGCGACGCCGACGGCTTGCCGGAGCGGACGCTCTTCGTTCACTCGCAGCGGATCCCCTACCCTGAAAAATGGCGCAAGTGCGCCGTGATGACCGAGCGGTGGCGCTTGGTGAACGGCAAGGAGCTGTTCGATATCGAGGCCGACCCGGGCCAGAAAAGCGACCGGGCCGACGCGCATCCCGAGGTAGTCCGGCAATTGCGGGCAGCGTACGACGGATGGTGGGAAAGCCTCTCGGTCGTGTTCGACGACTTTGTCCGGATCGGTCTCGGGTCCGACGCCGAGCCCCGCACGCAGCTCCACCCGCACGATTGGCACGTGACTTCCCAGGCCCTCTCGCCCTGGAACCAGGGGCACGTTGAGAGCGGGCTGATGGGGAACGGATTCTGGGCCGTGGAAGTGATGCGGCCGGGGGAGTACGAGTTCGAGCTGCGCCGCTGGCCCGACCACGTCGACGAGCCGATCGAGGCCACCGAAGCCCGGCTCAAGATCGGCGGGGTCGACGTCTCGCAGCCCGTGGCCGCCGGCGCCACGAAGACCACGTTCACCGTCCCGCTTCAACCCGGCAAGACCCGGCTCGAAACGTGGCTCACCACGCCCGAGGGAAAGACCCGGGGAGCGTATTTTGTTTACGTCCGCCGGGTGCGGTAGCTGCGTTCGTTTCGGTTCAGGTGGGGCGCGACCGTTGGTCGCGGCTTCAGCCCCTCTTCAGCCAGCTTTCTCGCCAGAGCTGGTAGCAATCGCGCGGGCAACCGCGGCGGGAGACGCCGTTGCAGGTCACGCCCTCGAGAATGACCGTGTCGGCAATCGGCCGCATCTCGCCCGACCATTCGAGGATGATCCGCTCCACCCGGCTTGCCACACGAAAGCGGCGGCCGCAGAATTCGAGCATTTCCGAGGCGAATCCGAGGCCTCGAGTCTTGCCGCTCGCGTCGAGCGTGGCTTCGATCTCCTCTCGGCTCTTGACTTCCACGATCTCGCCGGGTTCGAGGTTGAGGCGGTCGCCCGGGGGATTTCCCGATTGCCCGTGCACGGCGCCGCACCGCGGGCGCCCGCACAGCCTCCGGAGCTTGTTGCACACCTGAAGCGAGAGCATCCCAGTGAATTCCCGGATCGTCATGTCGCGGGAAGCCAGGTCGCGCACGTACTGCCAGACGTTCCAACAGGGAAGGCGGGAAGTCGCCTTGACCAACTCGGTGGCCTGGCAGCACACCCGGCCGCTCTCAGCGGACGACGTTTGGCACGGTTCGCCGCGAAGCACGGGCAACGATTCGCGCTTGTTGGGAGTGTGCTCGTCCGCGTTGGCTCTTTCGGTCGCCTCGGCGGGGTCGACTTTCTTGAGCCACGCCTCTTTCCAGAAGGCGAGGCAGCGCATCTGGCAGCCGCCGTGCGACGCGCCGTCGCAGCGGACGCCTTCCAAGAGCACGGTTCCGTTCATCCCGGCCACGTAGAAATGGTGATCCAGGAAGACCTTGTCCGCACGTCGAGCAACGCGAAACCGGCGCCCGCAAAATCGGCTCATTTCGGCCATGAAAGGGATTCCTTCGAGCTTCGCTTGCGAGTCGAGCGTGGCGAGGATCTCGTGCTGGCCAAGAACCTCGACCAGATCCCCACGTCGGAGCTTTGGCGCCTTTTCACTGTGCCGCTTGCGAAACATCATCGCGTTCTCCTTCAAGTCCGTGTTCTAGTGCGATCTGGCGAGGACCACGTCGTCGTCCGTCAAGAACCGGTCCTGGAACCAGCGTTTCATTCGCAGAAGCTGGGCGCGGGCGACGTTGGCGGGAAAAAAGGTGTAGCGGTAGCTCGTGGCCACCGAGGTCTGCCAGTGCCGCTTGCACTCGGGCGAGCCGGGGCCCATGTCGTAGACGTAATCCTTGCGGCGGAAGCTGTCTTCCAGGACCATCCGCTGCAAGACGGTCCCCGGCCCGAACGGGGCCAGGTCGGGATCGAACCCCATGCGCAGGCCGTACACGTTGCCGCGGAAATGATAGTTGTAGGCGAAGGCCGCCGGCGTATCGTCGACCAAGAGCAGATTCAGGTCGAGCGAGGCGGATTTGGCGGCCGCCGCGTGCGTGTCGCGAAGGTAAGGCGTGACGTGCCGGTGCGAGAGCGTGGTTCCCGTGAGGGAAGAGGCCTGCCAGCTCTTTTCGGCGATCTGGACACAGGCGTCGTACAGGTCCCAACGGGGATCGCCGTCGCCGCGGGCGGCGCCCTCCGGACGATAATGGACGTGGGTCACCCGGCCTTGTTCGGCCAGCCGGCGCCCGAGGCGGTTGACGTTGTGACGCCATTTCTTCGTCCGGCTTTTCCAGTATTCTTCCCAGGTGCCCAGGACGTCGACCACGGCGGCCCTCGCCCAGACTTGCTCTTGCGGCCGAAATCCGGCCGATTCCATGACCCGCCGGGTCCGTCCGAAGTCGGCGCCGATGGCGTCGACCCAGCGGAGGTCCATCAGGTCCCAGTCTCGGCGGGTGCTCCGGACGTGCCCCAGGCCGGCCAAAAGCGTCGCGGTCGGATTCGGGCCAATTGGACCGTAGAACGTGCCCCAGTCGTGCAGGGGATAGGTCAGCACGCGGACCGGGCCCACCCGGGTCTCTTCGGTCCGCACAACCAGCGGCAGGATGCCGATCGTCCGGCCGGCGGCGGAAACCACCAAAACCCGCAGCTTTTGCCCCTCGCCGCAGTGCCGCCAATAGACTTCCAGCCAGGTGAGCGAGTGGAAAAACGTGGCATTGGCGGTCCGCGCCATGAGCGAGTCCCACAGGAGCCGACAGCCTTCCAGTTCTTCGATGGTGTTGATTTCAGAGACGCTCGGCATTGGGCACAGACCTCAGGATGTCGACCATTCGCCATGGATACCGGCAACGTTCCGAGAAGCGACTAAGGGGAAGCAACTGGCGTGCCGCTGGACACTTGCCGGCGGCCCGGGGGGACCGATTGGCATTACCACTTTGCGGAGAACGAGTTGCGCGTCGCCGCCGCCGCCGAGTATCGCCCCCTCGGCCGGACGAGAGATTTCCAGGACGCCACAATTACGGCCGGGGTGATGATTTTCGGCCACGCCGGAAGGCAGATCGGCGTTTTTGCCCGGCCGGCCTCGGTGGGGGCTGGACCAACCCCGAGCGAACGGGATACGATGGGGCCACGTTGGCAGGTTGGGAAATCGCCCTCCAGAGGGAAACGTGATGGCCGCTGAGTTGGAAACGCTGATCCGCCAACTGGAAACCAACATCTCTCGGGCCGTGTTCGGCAAGGACGACGTGGTGCGGCTCTGCGTTGTGGCCCTGTTGGCCGGGGAGCACGTGCTGTTGGAAGACGTGCCCGGCGTGGGCAAGACGCTCGTCGGCAAGGCGCTGGCCAAGAGCGTTTCCGGCTCCTTCCGCCGCATCCAGTTCACGCCCGACCTGCTCCCCGCCGACATCACCGGCAGCAATCTCTACGATGCCAACCGGCAGGAATTCATCTTCAACCGGGGGCCGATTTTCGCCAACGTCGTTTTGGCCGACGAGATCAACCGCACCACGCCCCGCACGCAAAGCGCGCTTTTGGAGGCGATGGGCGAAGGCCAGGTTTCGGTCGACGGCGAGTCGACGCCCCTGCCGCGGCCGTTCATGGTGATCGCCACCCAGAACCCCTTGGAATTCGAGGGCACGTACCCCTTGCCCGAAAGCCAACTCGATCGGTTCCTCCTTCGCATCTCGGTCGGGTACCCGGACCGCGACCACGAGTTGGAGGTGCTCGCCAGCCATCGGGAGGGCGAGCCCGTCGACCGGCTGGGGCCCGTGCTCGGTTGTGAGCAGATCAGCGAGCTTCAGGAGGCGGTCCGCCGGGTGAAGGTCGACGCGTCGATCGATTCGTATCTGCTCGACGTGGTCCACGCCACGCGCTCAAGCGACGACCTGCACGTGGGGGCGAGCATTCGCGGGGCCTTGTCGCTGTATCGGGCGAGCCAGGCGGCCGCGCTGGTCGAGGGCCGTGATTTCGTCGTGCCCGACGACGTCAAACGCCTGGCCGTACCCGTCCTCTCCCATCGCGTCATCACCAAGGGCTACCTGCAAGGCGGCCAGCGCGAAGCGATCGAGGCCCTCATCCAACGCCTGGTCGACGAGGTCCCGGTGCCAAGTTGAGAGCCGAAGCGGGGAAAGACGAGGTCCCGGCGGCGGCTGAAGCGGGGAACGTGTGTTACGTGAGTGAGGCGAGGTGTATAATGAACGGGTAGCTGTGCCCTGGAAACGTTGTCGGACGCGTGCAACCTTTCAAACCGAGGATTATCGAGAGATGTCGCTGGTCATCCGAGCCGAGCGGGTCCCGCTGGAGACAAACCGGGACGGTGTCGTTACCGTCTGCGGCACCCGTGTGACACTGGACACGATCGTCGCCGCTTTTCAGCAGGGAGCGACGGCGGAGGAGATCGCTCAGCAGTACCCCACCGTTGCGCTCTCAGACGTTTATGCGGTGATAGGCTTCTATCTGCGGCGCCAGCCGGAAGTCGAGGCGTATCTTGAAGAGCGAAGGCAGCAGTCGGCAGCCGTGCGCCGCGAAAACGAGTCGAAGCTCGATCTTGAAGGGATTCGCGATCGTCTGTCGGCACGTCGCACTGAGGAGCGCTAGAAGTTAGGGTTAGGGAAACGATGCTTCCACTGGCCGCGGACGAAAACCTAAACAACGACATCGTGCGCGGTCTGCTCCGACGGAACCCGGATTTGGATATCGTGCGCATTCAGGACGTCGGCCTTGCGGGAGCAGACGACCCGACGGTGTTGCGTTGGGCCGCGGCCGAAGGACGCGTTCTGGTGACACACGACGTGAGCACCCTAACTTACTATGCCTACGAGCGTGTTCGTGCCAAAGAGGCGATGCCGGGAGTGTTCGAGGTCCCTCGATCGGTGTCCGTAGGACAGGCGATCGAAGACCTCCTGTTGTTGGCGGAGTGCAGCTTGGAGGGCGAATGGGAAGGGCAGGTTTGGTACCTGCCACTCTAGGCGCCTTGCACCAGGCAAAGGCACGAGGGTCACAACCGGCCGAGAGGGGCAAACACGCGGACCGTGGCAGATCGGGGTATCTGCACGCCTTGAATGAGGGCTACGGCCATGGAAAACTCCCAGCCCGGGCGACGCCAGATCGCGATGCGCGCAGCGGTGGGGGCGTTCGGGTACTCCCTGCGGCGCAGCCCGCTTGTGCGGGGGGCGATCCGCGTCGTGCAGCGAATGCGCCGGCTCACCCGGCGGCGCTCCGGGACCGCGCTCTGCGGCGAGGGCTGGTACTATCTGTTCGTGCTGGCCTTCGTGTTCACGGCCGCGATGCTGCGGGAAATGAACCTGATGCTGATGCTGGTGGGGATGCTGCTCGGCCCGTTTGTGTTCAACTGGCGGCTGGTGGTGCTGACACTCGGCGGGCTCGAAGTGCGGCGGAAAATGCCGCCCGCCGTTTGCGCCGGCGACCTGCTGGTCGTCAACGTGGAACTCTCCAACAACCGGCGGCGGGTGGGTAGTAGGGCCGTGGCGGTCGGGGAGCAGATTCTCGCGGAGGCCGGTCCGGGACGCGGCCAGTCGGTCCGGCCGAAGGTATTCTTCCTTTACGTGCCCGCCGGCGAGTCCCGCAACGCCGTCTATCGCGGACGCCTCCCCCAACGAGGACGCTACCGGTTCGGACCGGTTCGGGCCTCCACCCGGTTCCCGTTCGGGTTGTTCGAGCGCCAAGTGACGTTCGACGAGGTCGACACGCTCACCGTGTTTCCCCGCTTGGGCCGGCTCACCCACGGATGGATCACCCGACACCACGAGGCCTTCGAGGGGACCCAGCGAAGGGAGCGCCGGCACAGCCGCGTGACGGGTGAATTCTACGGCGTGCGTGAATGGCAAAGCGGCGACAACCGCCGCTGGATCCACTGGCGCGCAAGCGCACGGCACGGGACGCTCGTGGTCCGCCAATTCGAGCAGCAGCGCAACCGCGACGTGGCCGTGCTCGTCGACCTCTGGCAACCCGATCCGCCCGCGGCGGAAGACCTCGAGAACGTCGAACTGGCCATCAGCTTTGCCGCCACGGTGGTAGCCGACCTGTGCCGGAAGGGAGGCAGCGATTTTCTGCTGGGGACGACCGGCACGGAGCCTTTGTGTACGGGCGGTCCGGCCTCGCTGGCCCTCTTGCAAGGGGCGACCGAACGGCTGGCGGTCGCCGAGGCGTCGAGCGAGGATCGCCTGCCGGCGCTCTTCGAGGAGGCCCTGCCGAGAATCCAGCCCGGCACCGAAGTGGTGCTCGTGAGCACGCGGGCCAACGACCTGGACGACATCGAGCGGTTTCCCATGCTTTGGAGGGATCCTGCCCGGCGGGCCATGGCGCGGCGGATCCGGACCGTCAACACGGCCGGCGAGGAATTGGCCGAGTATTTTCAAGTGGACTGACCTAACCCCCAGCCGCCCGTTGAAAAAGGCGAGACCGATCACGTGTATCTCGAACGATTGCTACAGATCAACATCGCCACGATGGCGGCCCTGGGCACGCTGCTGTTGGGCATGGGGCAGCGGAGCCCGGAGCTGCCGCTGTTGATGTTGACCGCGGCGATCGTTTCCGTCTGGCTGACCGACGTCTCCGGCCGGCTCCGACTCAACCGCATGGTGACCAACGTGGCCGCCGTGGCGGCGTTCTTCGTGTTTCTCTGGCAGTTGTCCGAGTTGCGCGGCGTGGTGCAGATCCTGGCGATCGGCAACCTGCTCGTCTACCTGCAAATCATCCTGCTGTTTCAGGAGAAAGAGGTCCGCACGTACTGGCAGTTGGCGCTTTTGAGTCTCCTTCAAGTGGTGGTGGCCGCCGCGTTTCGCCAGCCGGTGCTGTTCGGATTCTTGCTGGTCGTTTACCTGTTCGTCGGCCTCTCGGCGTTGGTGCTGTTGTTCCTGCACCGGGAGCGAGCCCGGCACCGTCCGGCGCCCGCTCGCTCGCCGGCGCCAAGCGCCGGCGGCCGTCGCTGGCCTCTGGCCGGCCGGGAACCCGTGTTCACCGACTCCAGCAGCGGCCACGCCGGGCAGGCGGGCGTAGGGCGAGAGTTGCCCGGCCGGGTGGTCCGAATGGTCTTCGGCACGCTGGTGCTCGCGATGCTCGTTTTCTTTGTCCTGCCACGCTGGGGGCATCACCCCTGGCGGGGAGCCATGGCCGCCCAACGGCACAGCGTCGGTTTTTCCGACACCGTCAAGCTGGGCGAACTGGGAAGAATCATCGAAAACCCCCAGGAGGTTTTGCGAATCCAATTCTTCGACTATTCCACGGGCGAGCCCTATTCCGTGATGCCGGACCCCGTTAGTGGAGGAATCTATCTCCGCGGAACCATTCTGACGCACTACGAGCAAGGGGAGTGGGACTATCGCGGCCCGGCGGGCTTCCAAAGTGCGGCTCTCTTGCCACCCACCGCTGCGCGCTTCCCGGAAGGGCTCGTCCTCCAGCGGATCACGATCGAGCCGATGGACCGCCCGGAACTGTTCTACGTCTGGCCGTACCTGAGCACGCGAGAACGGCAACAATTGTACGTGACTTCCGCGCGTCGGTCGCTGCTTCGCACGGATTACCAGATGGGGAGCCGGTTTTTCTACGAGCTGGCCACGACGGCCTTCGACCAGGGTGTGCAGACCAATCTCGTGCCGGTGCCGCGCAACGAGCCGGCCCACCCCCGGTTCCTGCTCACGCCGCCTCCGGCCAGAGGCCCCCAAGCGATGCCGCGGCTGGTGGCGCTGGCCGAAGAGTGGAGCAACGAGTCCGACCTGGACGCCGACGACCACTTCGCTCGTGCCCGTATGCTGGAACGACAGTTGCGCGACTCAGGTCGATTCGAGTACAGTCTCGAAGGGCAGGCGAGGGACCCGTCGATGGACCCTATCGAGGACTTCATCGCCAACAACCCTCGCGGGCACTGCGAATACTTCGCCACTGCCTTGGTCCTGATGCTCCGAAGCCAGGGAATCCCCGCGCGCCTGGTGGTCGGTTACAAGACCGACGAGTGGAACGGAATCGGGTCTTTCTACCAGGTGCGGCAACTGCACGCCCATACCTGGGTGGAAGCCTATCTCGAGCCGAGGCACTTTGAGGGCCGACCCGAGGCCGACAGCCCTCGCTTCCGCGCCGCTTCCGGCGCGTGGCTGCGGCTGGACTCCACGCCCACGGGCGCCGTGGTCGGAGTGAATCCCCTCTTGGACATGGTGGGGCAATCCTTCGACTGGCTCAATTTCCTCTGGGCGAACTTCGTGATGGAGATGGATCGGCCCCGGCAACGCGACGTGATCTACGCCCCCCTGGCCGACGCGGTCGCCGAAGCCGCGCGACGCCTGACCGACCCCAACTGGTGGCAAAGCACCCCCGCCGGCCTCGCCGGCACCCTGGGCACCGGGCTGCGGAACCTGATCCTTGGGCTCGCGGCCCTCTTTGGCCTGGTCGGGTTGATCGTCGTGTACCGGGTTTTCCGGGTAGCGCTGGGCCGATGGCTGTCGCGGTTCGCCGGTCCGGCCGATTCCGCCTCGCGAAGCGCCCGGGCGGGAGTCGAATTCTACCGACGGCTCGAACTGGCGCTCGCCCGCTTCGGCCTGGCTCGCTCTCCCTCGCAAACGCAACGCGAGTTCGCGCGCCAGGCCGGAGTGACGATCGCCGCGTCGACCGGCGAACCCCGTCTGGCCGACCTTCCCGGCCGCGTCGTCGAAGCCTTTTATCGCGTCCGCTTCGGCGGCACCCCTTTGGAAAGCCCCCAGGCCGAGGCGGTCGAGCACGCATTGAAGCAACTCAGGCAGGCAGAGAGCCTCTCCGCCCCCAGGCACAAATGCCTGGGCTAGAGAAACATCCCTGACAACCGACTAATAGGAACGTTCACAGTTTGAGTCCGACAAACCGTTTGCTGCCAGCGCCACTGCCTACTGCTTCACAACCACCCCTTTTTCCGATACCACTCGGCCGACTGCCGGAGCCGTTCGGCGAGGGACCGGCCGCGGCCAGCGAGGAGACCACGACCAGCACGGGCGGCTCGGGCTCGCCGGCGCACGCCTCGGCAATGTGGTGAACCCCCTCTCCGTTCACCGTGTACAGTTGCCTTGTCCTGAGCGATCGGATCAGGCCGGCCAGGTGATAAACGACCGATTGGTCGGCAACCGCCCTCTGGAGACTGGCCGGATCGGTCACGTCGCCACGGGCCAACGACACCCCGAGGGATTCGAGCCGATCGAGACACGAGGTCTTCCGGACCAGCGCGGTGACGCAATCACCCCGGGCAACCAGGGCGGCGACCAGATGCGACCCAATGAATCCGCTCGCGCCGGTTACCAGGACTCGGGCCACGATGCGATCCCGTGCAAAAGGAAATGCGTCGACAATGAGGTTATCGGTATTATCGGTAAGGTCGGTTCGAGAACTGTTGTCGGTTCCTCGCGCCGGTGGAACACTCGAATCTGTGGGTGGCTGGCGGCTGAGCGCAGCGAAGCCCCAGGGGGTGACGGACTGGGGCACCGCTTCGCTTTGCCCCAGGCACCCAACCGCTACGATCGAATGACACGAGGTACCAGCCCCGCCCGGTGCCCCCCTTGACAGGCGGGCTGCTCCATAGCTAACATGTGGAGTTTTATTGTCAGGGTCGGTCTTGCGGGTGAGATGGCATGTCTGAGTTGGTGGTCCGTCGAGTCGAGTCGAGTCGCCAGAAGGAGGATTTCCTCCAGTTTCCCTGGTCCTTGTATCGCGGCGACCCCAACTGGGTCCCGCCCTTGCGGACCGACCAGAAGGAAATGGTCGGCTACCGGCATCATCCCTTTTACGAGAAGAATTCCGCGCAGACGTTTCTGGCCTATCGTTCGGGCGAGGTCTGTGGCCGGATTGCGGCGATTCTCAACCGGGAGCACATCGAGCGCCACGGCGAGCGGCGGGGATTCTTTGGGTTTTTTGAGTGCGTCGACGACCAGGAAGCGGCCAACGGTCTCTTCGACGCCGTCAGGCAGTGGCTTTCCGAGCGCGACGTTTCTTGCCTGCGCGGGCCGGTGAATCCGTCGATGAACTACACCGTCGGTCTATTGATCGACGGCTTCGACTCGCCGCCCGTCTTCATGATGCCCTACAACCCCACCTACTATCCCCGGCTCATCGAGGGTTACGGCTTCCGCAAGGTGCAAGACCTCTACGCTTTCTGGGGCAACCTGGAGATGCAGCCGGCGGTCATCGCCAAGTTCAGGCCGATCGTCGAGCAGATCAAGGAGCGCTACAGCGTGGTGCTCAGGCCGCTGGACACCTCGCGGTTCCAGGAAGACGTGGAGGCGTTCCTGGACCTGTATAACCGGTCGATGGCGTCGACTTGGGCGTTCGTACCCATGTCGCCCGGCGAAGTGCGACACATGGCCAAGAGCCTCCGCCACCTGATCGTTCCCGAGTTGGCCGTGGTTGCCGAGGTGGAAGGGAAGATGGTTGGCGCCACGTTCGCGCTTCCCGACTACAACCCTCGCATCCGCCGGATCGACGGGCGACTGTTCCCGTTCGGCTTCCTTCGCCTGGTAAGAAAGAAGCACGAGATCAAGCGGGTGCGCGTGCTCGCGGCCAATGTTCTTCCCGAATACCATCGGATGGGCATCGGACTGGTGTTGCTGGACGGCCTGGCCCCCAAGGGCGCGGAATGGGGGACCGAGGAGGCTGAATTCTCGTGGGTCCTGGAGTCGAACCTCCTCTCGCGCAACGCCCTGGAAAAGGGCGGGGCCAAGCTGAGCAAGACCTACCGCCTCTACGACCTCGACAAGAACTAACCGGTGAGGCGATAAATGAGGTGGTTTGCACTGCCGCGCGCACTCCGGCGGAGCGGTCGTTCGGGCGACGGCCGCTTTCTTGCCGACGGCTCGGAGCACGACGCCCCGGAAATCCGCGAAGTGACGTCTCGTCGCGACCTGGACCAGTTCGCCAAAGTCCCCTGGCGGATCTGCGCCGACGACCCCCACTGGGTCCCTCCCTTGCTGGTCGACGTCAAGGAATTCCTCAACCGCAAACGACACCCCTTCTACCTGCACGGCGCGGCCACGCAGTTTCTCGCCCTCAAGAACGGGACCGCGCTGGGGCGGATCCTCGTCAGCGACGACCCCTCGTACAACCGGCGACATGAATCGAACGTGGGCTGTTTTGGAATGTTCGAGTGCGTCGACGACCGGTCGACCGCCCAGACCCTGCTCGACCGAGCGGCCGCCTGGCTGCGGGCCCGAGGCCGCACGTCGATCATGGGCCCTGTCGACTACTCGACCAACTACAACTGCGGCTTGCTGGTCGAGGGCTTCGACACGCCGCCCCGGATCATGATGAACCACAATCCGCCCTACTACGCCGGGTTGCTGGAGTCGTGGGGTCTGGCCAAGGCCAAGGACCTTTACGCCTGGTGGTTCGTCGACCGGTTCGACCTGGTTGCCAAGTGGCAGCGTCGCACGGACTGGCTCGCGCGACGTGGTGGGGTCACCGTCCGGCCCTTCTCGAAAAAGGATCTCCCTGCCGAGGTTGACCGATGCTACCAAGTCTACAACAGCGCTCAAAAAGAGCATTGGGGCTTCGCCGAGCTTACCCGTGCCGAGTTCCTTTACCTTGCCAAACGGTTGGCCAAGATCGGCTTGACGGACCACGCCCTCATGGCCGAAGTGCAAGGCAAACTGGTCGGGTTCTCCGTGACCTTGCCCGACTTCAACGAGGCGATCCGGCCGCTGGACGGCCGCCTGACCACCTTCGGGCTCCCCATCGGACTGGTCCGACTCCTCTACCGCCTGCCCCGCGTCAAGACCGCTCGGATGGCAATCCTCGTCCTCTTGGAGGCCTATCGCCGTCGCGGAATTAGCGAGCTTCTGATCCTGGAAACGTTGAATTACGGCAAGGACGTTGTCGGCTACACCGGGGCGGAGTTGAGTTGGACGCTCGAGGACAACGACCTGATCAACCGCACCGTGGAACACGTCGGTGGTCGGCGCTACAAAACGTATCGGATTTACGAGAAATCCATCGATTGAAGTCGGTCCGCCCAGTAGGCTGACCCGCGTTCCCGGTATCCTCCCTAGCGCGGCGAAGCCGCGGCCGTGGAGAGTCACACGCGCCAACGGGCAGGCCGCCGCTTGCCTGATTTCCTTCCCTGAGTTAAGATAGGTAAGTCGGCGAAGGTCAGGATGGCCAGCCAGCCGTTTGCGCGTCCGCCCTGTGCAAGTGGCTGCCGATACCAGAGATCCAATGGGTTTCCGCACGGGGAGAGAGTGGTTACAACCAGAGGAGTGGTGTGGAGCTACCCCTCTTTTGGTGGAACAACTCAGGCGTCCGCGGGGGGGCGGCGCTCGCTTTGGACGATGGCGGGTAGAGTATGGAACCGACGCGCGAAATCGTGATCACCGGGCTCGGCGTGGTCAGCCCGATCGGGATCGGAAACGAAGCATTCTGGACCTCCCTCCGCGAAGGGCGAAGCGGCGTCCGTTCGCTTGCACTGTTCAACGGCCAGGATCTGCCCGCCACGATCGGCGGCCAGGTGTGTGATTTCTACCCTGAGCCTTACGTCCGGCCCCGCAAGTCGCTGAAGGTGATGAGCCGCGACATCCGGTTGGCCTTCGTCGCCGCCGATTTCGCCTGCAGCGAGGCGGGGTTCGACTCGAACCCCGTGGACCCCGAACGGCTGGGCATCGTCTTCGGGGCTGACATGATCAGTTGCGACCTGAACGAGATCGAGGACGCCTATCGAGGGTGCCTGGTCGACGGAAAATTCGACTTCGGGCGGTGGGGCTATCAGGCGATGGCCGAAATGTATCCGCTCTGGATGCTCAAGTACCTGCCCAACATGCCGGCCTGCCACATCGGAATCGCCCACGACGCCCGCGGACCCAACAACTCCCTCACCCTGGGCGAGGTATCGAGCCTCTCGGCCGTGATCGAAGCGATGCGGGTGATCGAGCGGGGCCAGGCCGACGCCATGATCGCCGGGGGAACCAGTTGCCGGCTCCATCAGTCCGTCTGGGTTCGCCAGAGGGCGTACTGGCCCTCCCAACGCCGCGACGATCCGGCCGGCGCAAGCCGACCGTTCGACGCCGACCGCGATGGAATGGTGCACGGCGAAGGCTCGGCCGTCTTCATCCTCGAAGATCGCCAACACGCCGAAGCCCGCGGGGCCAAGATCCTCGCTCGCATCCTCGGGCACGCCTGCACCTTCGAACCACGCCGGCGAGGCCAGGCGCTGCAGGGCCGGGCCATTCGCACCGCCATCCGCGGCGCGCTTCAAGACGCCGGGCTCCAGCCGGCCGACATCGGACACGTCAACGCCGACGGACTGAGCACCCAACTGGACGACGAACTGGAAGCCCAAGCCATCCGCGACACGCTCGGCGACGTGCCCGTCACCGCGCCCAAAAGCTACTTCGGAAACCTCTCCGCCGGCACCGGAGCGGTCGAAATGGCGGCCAGCGTGCTGGGCCTCCAGAAAGGGCTAGTCCCCCCCACGCTCAATTACGAGCGCCCCGATCCCGATTGCCCGGTCAACGTGGTCCATGGGCGGCCCATGGAGAACACGTCGCCCACCGCGCTGGTGCTCAACCAGTCCCGCGTCGGCCAATCGGTCGCAATGATCCTGGCCGCCCGCTGACAGCTTGTTAAGCCTACGTACGGAAGCACCCGCTGCAATCGGAGAGAAGCTCCATGATCCCACACAAACCACTGCTCGTTTTCGTGGCGATGGCCATCTCGACCGGCGCCGGCCGGCCCCTCCCCTCGACTGCTGCCAACGACGTGACAACGGTCACGCTCGAAGTCGCGGCGGGCGATCACGATCGCCAGGGCGCGCTCGCCGCGATTGACCTGCCCGCGTCGATCGTCGGCCGCGAGAGCTTCACGCTTACCCGGCTCGACACGGGTGAGCCGGTCCCGGTCCAACGGGCGCCCGGGACCGGGGCGCGGCTGGTCTGGATCGTTCGCGACCCACTGCCGGCCGGTCAAACGCGCCGCTATCGGCTCGCCGGCGCGACCGGCAAGCCTTCGCCGCCCGAGGCCGTTCGGGTGGAGGACGACGGCAAGCATCTCGTGGCCACGGCGGCCGGCAAACGGGTTCTGGTGTATAACCACGCCGTGGTGCCTTCGCCCGATCCCGACCAGCCTTACTACGCCCGGAGCGGACACCTCCATCCCGTCTACAACCCTTCCGGCCAGATCGTCACCGACGACTTCAACCCCGATCACATGCACCAGCACGGCGTCATGTTCGCCTGGACCAAGTCGACCTTCGAGGGCCGCCCGGCCAATTGCTGGGACCAGAAGGGCGGGCAAGGAAACGTTGAGCACGTGAAGGTGGAAGCAACCGGCGGCGGGCCCGTGTTCGGCCATTTCACCGTCGGGCTGCGCCACGTCAACCTGAACGCCCCCGAGGGGCCCAAGGCGATGCTCGACGAGACGTGGCACGTGCGCGTCTACCCCTTCACCGACCATTTCCTCTTCGATCTCGAGTCGACGCAGGCCTGCGCCTCCTCCAGCCCGTTCACGGTCGAAGAGTACCACTACGGCGGGCTGATGATCCGCGGCAGCGCTGCCTGGAATGGGAAGGAGAACGGCGACTTCCTCACCGACGAAGGCAAGACACGGGCCGACGGCAACCATAGCCGGGCCCGATGGTGCGACATCCACGGGCTGCTCGACGGCCGGATGACCGGCGTGTGCATCCTCTCGCATCCGGAGAACTTCCGCGCTCCCCAGCCGGTGCGATTGCACCCGTCGATGCCCTACTTCTGCTTCACCCCGGCCGTGCTCGGCCCGTTTGAGATCGAGCCCGGCGGACCGTCCTACGTGTCACGGTACCGTTTCTATGTTCACGAAGGCCCGCTCGATCCCGATCGGGCCGAGCGTCTCTGGCACGACTTTGCCCAGCCGCCCGAGGTCCGCATCGTGACGGACTAAGGGGCGGCCGGAGAATAACTCGGGGACTGTCCCGATTTGTCCGTGACCATGCGAAGCATGGTGCCCAAAATGGGACTGTCCCCCTCCCAAGCCCCTTTGGAATTGCCCCCGATGCACCGCAATCGACTGATCCTCTCCTTGACGGCCGGGCTTACGCTGTGGAGCTTCGCGTTCGAGCCTGCCCAAAGTGCCCCCCCTTCGACCCAGCCGGTGGAAGGGCTCCGCGAGAACACGCCCAGCGTGCACGCGCTGGTGGGCGCGCGAATCGTCGTCGCCCCAGGGCGCGTGATCGAGGCGGGAACGCTCGTCGTGCGTGACGGCGTGATCGTTGCGGTGGGTGCCGACGCCGCCGCTGCGCCAGACGCCCGAATTTGGCCGTCGGAAGGCAAGACCGTCTACCCCGGTCTGATCGACGCCTACAGCCCCACGTCGGTCGACGCCGGCCCGGCCTCCCGGGGTGCCCCCTATTGGAATCGGCAGGTCGAGCCCCAGCGCGACGCCGCCCGGGCGTACCGGCTCGACGCGTCCTTGAACGCCACCTTCCGCGCCCAGGGCGTGACCTGCCGTCTGGTCGTGCCCAACTCGGGCGTCATCCGCGGCACCAGCGCCCTGGTGACAACCGGCGACGCGCCCGGCAACGCGGGCGTGGTTCGAGATCGAGTGGCCCTGCACGTGAGGCTTTCGGCCGAACGCAAGGAGGGCGACCGGACGTATCCCAACTCCCCGATGGGCGCCGTGGCGCTTGCCCGGCAGGCGATGATCGATGCCGACTGGTATCGCCGCGCCTGGCAGACATACGGGAGCGATCCGGCCCTTCCGCGCCCGGAGCGAAACGACGCCCTGGAATGTCTCCAGGAGTACGTCGACGGCGACAAGCTGGTGATTCTCGAAGCCCTCGACGAGCAGTACTTCCTCCGGGCCGACCGCTTCGCCCGGGAGTTCGCCTTGAAAATCGCGGTGCGCGGCTCCGGCCGGGAATACCGGCGCTTGGAGGCGATTTCCGCGACGGGCCGGCCGGTGATCGTGCCGTTGGATTTCCCCAAGCCGCCCCACGTGGGCACGCCTGAGGCGGCCCGGGAGGTGCGCTTGAGCCAGCTGATCCACTGGGACATCGCCCCGGAGAACCCGGCCCGGTTGGCGGAAGCGGGCGTGCCGATCGCGCTTTGCAGTTCCGGGCTGAAAAGCCCCAAGGAGTTTCTGGAGGCCGTGCGCAAGGCGGTCGAGCGTGGCCTCGAAGCGGAAGCGGCCCTTGCGGCCCTCACGGTCGAGCCCGCCCGCCTCTTCGGCGTAAGCGATCGGCTGGGAACCCTGGAGGTCGGGAAAGCGGCCAACCTGGTGGTGACCGACGGCGATCTGTTTGCCAAGAAGACCCGGGTGCTGGAGACGTGGGTCGACGGGCAAAGGTACGAAGTCGTCGTGCCGCCGTTGGTCGACGTTCGCGGCGCCTGGCGAATCACGCCGTCGGGCCACCCGAAGAAGCAGTTCCTCCTGACGATCTCCGGAGAGCCCGGCAAGCTCGAGGGGAAGGTACGCCCGGACCGAGAGAAGGCCGAGGAGACGAAGCTCACGCTCGTCGGGCTTCGCGACGCCCGGTTCAGCGCCACCTTCGACGGCAAGCCGCTGGGCACGGAAGGCATCGTCCAGTTGTCGGCCGTGGTTTCCACTTCCGGTGACGGCAAGATCGCCTGGCTCGGCGCCGTCCACTGGCCCGACGGGAGCGATTCGCCGATCCGCGTGGAGCGCATCGAAGCCGAACCGGCCGACGAGGAGCCGAAAGACGATTCTTCCGAAGGCGAGAAGGAGGAATCGGACGAAGACTCGAAGCCGCCGGTCGACATGGCCGCCTCGTTCCCGGTGAACTATCCGCTGGGGGCCTTTGGCCGCGCGGCCCCGCCCGAGGAGCCGCCGGTGGTCGTCTTTAGCGGCGCCACGGTGTGGACGTGCGAAGAATCCGGCGTGCTCGAAGGCGCGTCGGTGATCGTCGGAAACGGGAAAATCATCGCCGTGGGTAACGACCTGGAAGTGCCGGCCGAGGCAATCGTCGTCGACTGCTCGGGCAAGCACGTCACGCCCGGGGTGATCGACTGCCACTCGCACATGGCCACCGACGGCGGGGTCAACGAGAGCACGCAGGCGATTTCGGCCGAGGTCCGCATCGGCGACTTTATCAACGCGAATGATATCGCCATCTATCGCCAGTTGGCCGGCGGGGTGACCACGTCGCACGTCCTGCACGGCTCGGCCAATCCGATCGGCGGCCAGAACCAGGTGATTAAGCTCCGCTGGGGCGCGCTTGCGGAAGACTTGAAGTTCGCCGAAGCCCCGGCCACCCTCAAGCTCGCCCTGGGCGAGAACGTCAAGCAGAGCAACTGGGGCGACGAATTCACCACCCGCTATCCGCAGACGCGAATGGGCGTGGTCGAGATCATCCACGACGCCTTCCAGGCCGCCGAGGAGTACCGGACCCGTTGGGACGAGTGGCGCCGCACGCACCGCGGCCTGCCGCCGCGCCGCGACCTCGAGCTCGACGCGCTGGTGGAAGTCCTCGAGCACCGGTGTTGGGTCCACTGCCACGCCTACCGGCAGGATGAAATCACGGCCGTGCTCGAGACGCTCGACCGCTTCGGCGTGCGCATGGCGGCCTTGCAGCACATCCTCGAAGGCTACAAGGTGGCCGACGTGATGGTCCGCTACGGGGCCGGCGGCTCCGCGTTCTCCGACTGGTGGGCGTACAAGTTCGAGGTCTACGACGCGATCCCCTACAACGGCGTCCTGATGCACCGGGCCGGCGTGGTCGTCTCCTTCAATTCCGACGACCGCGAGCTGGCCCGGCACCTGAACCAAGAGGCGGCCAAGGCGATCAAGTACGGGGGCCTCTCGCCGGAAGAAGCGCTCAACTTCGTCACGATCAACCCGGCCAAGCAGCTTCGGATCGACCAGCACGTCGGCTCGCTCACGCCCGGCAAGCACGCCGACCTGGTCGTTTGGAGCGGCCCTCCCCTTTCAAACTTCTCGCGCCCTGAGCAAACCTGGATCGACGGCCGAAAGTATTTTGATCTCAAAGACGATCTGCTCGCCCGCAAACAGGCCGCCGAGCAGCGCGCCCTACTCGTGCAAAAAATCCTCGCCTCCGGTCAACCAAAACCCGAACCGGAGGAGAAGGAGGAAAAGAAGGACGACTTCAGAGAGCCCTCAGGTCCATAACCCCCAACGCCCGGGGACTGCGTTCCCCGGGGATGACACCGCAGAGAACCGTTCCAATGACCCCGGGGGACGCAGCCCCCGGGCGTTGGGAAGAACATCACCGGCAGGTTCCAAACAAAATGTCACCGATTCCACGAACGACCCTCTCGATCCTCCTTGCCGCCGCGATTGGCCCGATCGCCCTGGGCTCGCCGGAGATCCCGGGGGCGAATCAAGAAAAGCCGATCGCGCTGGTCGGCGGAACGATCCATCCCGTGAGCGGCCCGCCCATCGAGCAGGGCACGCTGG
>JBDRTC010000303.1:0-2023 GCA_043824335.1 Planctomycetota bacterium
GGTGATGGTCGCCCGGCGGCTTGAAGGACCGTCCAAAGAGAGTCCCCCGGCTGCCCGGGCGGAAGGCTACGCCCTTTTGGATACCTCCGTCGAGCCGCCGAAGGGCGCTCCCGCGGCAGATCAGGTCTACATTCCGGTGTACTGTCCGTTGTGCAACACGATGATGCACGGCACGCTGGACCAGGTGGGCGAGCAATTGCGGTGTCCCGACTGCAACACGCCTGTCGTGGTGCCGCCGCCGGCGCCGAACTGGGCAAAGAAGGGGCCGGTGATTCCCCGTTCTGTGGACGACGAATACGCCCTGCGCGAGGAACCCGATCGGCCGGCTCCCAAACGCGACGCGGCTCCCCCAACGTTGATTCCCGTGGTATGCTCCTTGTGCGCGACGCGGATGCACGCCACGGCGGACCAGGTGGGCGAGTTGATCACGTGTCCCGATTGCGGCACGCCGGTGGTTGTGCCCCGGCCAAGCGAGCCCCTGCCAAAGCCCAGCCCCGACACCACGCCCGGCAGTGAGTACGGCGTGGGCGAGCCGGTCGCGCGGACAGAAAGCGCAGCTCCGGTGCACACCCGGCGCGTGCGGATCAAGCCGGGCGAAGCCGCGACGCCGGAAGGGGAAGAACCCTCCGGGATCGGGTATCGCAAGCCGGCGCCCCCGCGGTGGCCCTTTGCGAGCGGCATCGTCAACTTCCTCTGGCATCGCGACGCATGGCCGCGTCTGCTGGCGATCACTCTCGGATTGCTCTTCCCGCTGCCCCTGCTCGCCTTCGCGCAATCCCTTTTCGCAATTGGCGACGTCCAGAGCATGGGCGGGATCGGCTCGTTCGCGGCGATGGCGTGTCTCGCTTCTGGAACCGTCCTATTCCTATTGTGGAGCGTTATGGCGTCCGCGTTTCTGCTCGCGGTTGTTGAGGATACGGCCGAAGGCAACGACGCGATCGAGAACTGGCCGGAGGCGATTTTTAGCGACTGGATGTTCGACTTCTTTTTCATCTTCAACGGGACGATCCTCAGCCTCGTACCCGGCGTAGCGCTGGCCCAGGTATTGGCCTTCACCGGTCAGCCGTATTGGTGGAGCATCCCGGCCAGCGTGTTCTTCGTGTTTCCCGTCGCTTTACTGTCGATGCTCGAGGCAGGCTCTCCGTTGGTGCCCGTATCGTTGCCCATATGGGGAAGCCTGTTCTCCAAGTGGTGGGCGTGGACGTTGTTCTACCTGGAGACGGCGCTCGTTCTCGCCGCGTTTCTGGTGTTTGCCGCGGTCGTGATTCACTACGGCGGGACTTGGGGCTCCGTCCTGGTGGTCCCGGCATGGGTCGCGATCCTGATGATCTACTTTCGCCTGCTCGGACGTCTGGCATGGTGCTGTGCCCAAGGGATCGCGGAGAAGGAAGAACGGGACAAGGACGAGGAGGACGACGACGACGAGGACAAAGCGGACGACCGCCGGCCGCCCCGCGAAAAGCCTGCCCTGCCGGCCCAAGCTTCCCCGCAAGAGAAGTCGGAGAAGCCGCACCCGGTTCAGGATCCGCCGTCGTCGATCCTCGACGACGATTGGCAGCATTGACGGTTGGCGACCGCGTGTGGCGCGGCGCCCTTCAGCTTCGGCGTTTCACGCAAACGTAGCGGACGCCATAAGGCTCGGCCCCGTCTTGCTCGACGATCCACGTCTCCAAGCGCTCCGCCGGACTCGCCTGCAATCGGATGACTGGAAACTGATACCGGCCGGTGCCCGGGGCCAGCTCCTGCCGGAGTTCCACCCCTTGCACTCTCAGATGGGCGACGGCCGGGCGTTTGGGCCCGTCGGCCTCGCAGGTGATCTCGAACGAGCCGCCCCCGGGGGAGGGCGATCTCCCAGTGGCCGAGCCCTTTCGGGGCCCAGGTGGCCGCCGGCGCGAAGACGATCCTCGACGTCGTCGTTTACGGTGAGAAAAACTACTGGGACCGGCTCGCCCCGATCCTGCCGGAAACCGACGTCTTCATGCCCAACGACGACGAGGCGGCCCTCATCACCGGCCTCGACGAC
>JBDRTC010000304.1:0-2645 GCA_043824335.1 Planctomycetota bacterium
CATCCGCTGGGCGAGGCGCAGCACGTCGTGGCCGGCCGGTTCCGCACCGACTCCGAGATGCAGTTCGCCGTGGTCGACCGCACTCCGGTCCCCACCCACCGCCGGGATCAAAACGCCTGGGCCATCCTCTATCTCTACGACCTCGACGGCAAGGAGATCTGGCGGCGGCAACAGGAGAAGGGGGCGTGGTGCATTGCTACCGTGCCGATCAACTGGTTCGGGCACGGAAAGCCCCAGGGCGTGTTCGTCTACGGTCATAGGGGCGGTCGTCCGGCGGTGGTCTACGACGGTGAAGGGAACGTCGTCGACACGTTTCCCATGGCTTACGGGCCCGACGTCGACCCGGCCGACCGTCCCGCCGACTTCTACGGATTTGCGGCCGACGTGTGGGGCGACGGCCGCGACGAAGTCCTCATCTTCAACCCAAAGAGCGCCTGCATCTACGCCAACGCCCGGCCGGCGGAAGACCCGACACTGTACAACGAAACGCTCTACCCGGGCATGTGACGGTTTACCCGGGCACGTGACGGTTTGGCGCTATTGCGTTTCGAGTTTCACGTCGTCGAGGTAGATGAGGGTTTTCTGGTCGGCCAGGCTGATGAAGCCGAGCCAGCGGAGGGAGCGCCAGGCGGGGTTGCCGACGCTCAGGTCGGTGAATTTCTTCGGCGTTTGATTCGGCGGCGTGACGGTCAACTCGTACTTGCCGGTGGCTTGTTTCCCCAGCCCGACGAGAAAATCGAGCTGGATCCACTCGCCGATCGGCACGATCGCCAGCGGTGTGCCGTTGGCCGAGAGTTGGCCGTCGGCGTCGATCCGCAGCGAGGGTCCCACGCGGTAGGGCTGCGCGGCGTCGCGCCACTCGTGGATGAAGACGGCGCCCGGCTCCAGCCGCACGGTAAAGCCGAGATGCGCGATCCCTTTGCGGAAATGGGGCTGGTAGTAGAAGTGTGGCTGCCACGCGTACTGGAGGCCGGGGGCGTCGGTGAACTGGAGCGAGCGGCTTCCGCTTGCGGCAACCTCGTCGGTGACGCGAATCGAGGCCCCCGACTCTTCGCGGGAGGTGACCGTCTGGGCCGCGGGCTCGCCCAGCGGCGTCTCCTCGAAGCCGTCGTTGATCGGCTGGGGGCCATGGGGTTCGACGGGCGGAAGCTCCAGCGGCCGGCGGAGGATTCCCTTGGGTAGGTTCACCCACTCCGGCTCGCCGTAGAGGCCGACCTCTCGGGTGTCGAACGGTTGGAAGCCGAGCTTCGTCGCGGGCGACTCGGGCTTGAGCCGGAAATCGAGGGCGCCGGGGTCCACGAACATCGGGTCTGCCACCAGGGAGTTCTCATCGCGGCCAAGGGACTGCCAGTCTTCGAAGTCGCCCTCGCCGAAGTCGGGGTCGGTCGTGGAAGTGTCCCAGTAGAGGTTGTTCTCGATCCGATAGTTCCCGTTCCCCCAGTTGCCGATCAGAAAGTATCCGTTGGTCGAGTAGACGATGTTTCGCTCGAAGAGGAACGAGAGATGGTCTTCCTCCCGATACCGGGCGAGTTCGCCGCTTCGCGAGAGGGCGAAAATGTTGTTGCGAACGGCGTTCTCTCTCCCGTAATGCTGGGAGAAACACCCCTTCTCCATATGGTAGACGAGGTTGTTCTCGATCAGCAGCTCCGTGCTCCCTTCGTCGGGATAGATGCCGGCCCCGCCGCCGACGCCGGGCGAGTAGACGTCGTGGATCACGTTGTGCCGGAGCCGCGTTCCGGGCGCGATGCCCAGGGTGTAGATGCCGCCCATGTCGCCCAGCACGGCGCGGCCGATGTGATGGATGTGGTTGTACTCAACCACGTTGTGGTTGGCTGAACTGGGCGCGTAGCCCCACGACCAGCCGACGGAAACCCCGGTGTAGTCGAGATCGCAGATTTCGTTGTGGGTGACGGTGTTGTGGCTGGCCCGGCCGATCCATACGCCCACACCCGCGTGAAACATGTGGCCCGTATCGTGGATGAAGTTGTTGTCGATCGTGTTCCGGTCGGCCGCGTGCGCTTCCGTGGGAGGGCTGGACGACTCGCCGATTCTCACGCCCCCTCCCGCGAGGTCGTGGAAATGGCAATGGAACACGCGATTCTCGGCCGAACCGGCTCGAAGCCAGAGGGCGTATTCTCCCACGTGGGCGATTTCACATCGCTCGAAAGCGCAGTGCCTGGCGCCCCGGGCGAGCACCGCCGCTTCCAGAAAATGGGCCGCCTGGCCGTCGGCCGGTCCTTTGTCGGCGATGAGCCAATCGGCGTGCTGAAACGAGAGGCCCTCAAAGCCGATCCACTCGACGAACTTCTCCTCGTCCGGCACGCCCTCCAAACGCAGCAGGTGCCTGAGCCTCGGCGCGACAATGCGGAGTTTCGTCGGATCTTCCCCGGGCAAGGGCCAATAGCTGAGGATTCCCGTGTTGCGGTCGAGATACCACTGGCCCGGGCGGTCCAACGCTTCGGGGAAGTTCTCCACGTAGTACCGCTCGTGTTTCGTCCAGTAGCCCGTGGGCCAGTTGGCCGGGGCGGTGAAGTGGACGACGTGGTTCTCTTCGTCGAGGTCCTTGATCCAATGCACGGAGGCCGTCCAGGAGTGAAACTGGACGACGTTCGCGTCGTCGAGGTTCGTCCACCGGCGGAGATCGC
>JBDRTC010000305.1:0-2906 GCA_043824335.1 Planctomycetota bacterium
GGCGCCGCTCCCGGCGCGCTGGCGACGTTCCAGCAGGAGCGACAGCAGGCCCAACCGCGGCAGCCGCCCGTAAAACACCTGCCGCTCCGCGATCCAGTCCGCGTTCGCCGCCTCCCACTCCGCCGTCAATTCGCCCGTTAAGCCGCGGGAGAGGAGGTTATCGAAAAGCAAATCCGAAGACCCATTACCTTGCCGCGTGCTTGTGTCCAAGTCCGAAAGAAACGCATAGTTCTCAGCGAATTGTGCCCTTAGCCCATGCGGTGGTCTCATGATCTCATAACGTCGTATCTCTGACTCATCTACGGCGGGATAGAGAGACTTCGCCTCTGCAAAGCGTGTCATTGCGTTTGTGAATACCGGATTCTTTACTATCTCAAAGATGAAGGCCGTGTCGTGTTCCTTCTTCGGTCTGAGAATGGCAAAACCCGTTGTTGCAATCGCGCCGTCAAACTCTTCAGGCACTACTGCGATGTTGCGAAGGTTTGGCCGGGTCATCGAATACAGGACATCGCCCGTCCTCACGACTTGCCTTGCTCTCGATGGCGCATTCTTGCCGAGAAGTCTTTTCGGCGCTGCTATGCGGAAGGATGTGTTGTCAATATGCGCGATCTCGATGTATGTGAATTCCTTGTCGGGAATAGCCTTTGCGGGATTGACCCGTTCAATCTCTGGAGCAAGTAGATTGCCGATAGGTTCCATCTGCCAACCTTTGGGGTTGACGGCGGGGTCGCCAAACATGTCGAGGAAGATGGCGGGGAGGATTTGATCGGCGAGTCGGCGGGCTTCGGCACGTTTGCGCCGGATCGCGTCCGCCTGCTGCAACACCTCTACAATCCGCTCCTGTACCGCCAACGGCGGAAGAGGGATTGCTATTTGCTCAAAGAGAGACTTTTTCACTATCTTGACGGTGGAATTGCCGGAGAGCCTCTCAAGTTGATCTTTGAGTGTTCGACATAGGAATAGTCCGTATTCAGCCAATACTTCGGTGCCGAAGACTATTGAGTTGATTTGTTGATTTGTGGCACCTGGTCGCCCCAAAATTCCCACTTTGCCAAGAGTTCCAATGCAACTGACCATTACCGCATTCTCAGGTAAGACTCGGGCTTTCGTGGCAGCATCAGCGGTGGAGGTCATGCGTCGGTCCCCTCCGTGTCAGGTTCGGCGGAAAACCGAAACGCCCCTTTTAAACCGGCGGCGGTCTTGGGGACGGAGATCATCGCGAGCAGTTCCTCCAGGTCGCACTGAATCTCGCGCTCAAGGTCAAGCAGTCGGTTGACGAGGATTTCAGGAGGGTCGTGTTCCTCGGCCGCGGCCTGATGCGGACAGTATCGCCCGGCGGTGGCGAAGAGGTTTTGAACAAAAGCGACAAGCGATTCGCAGTTGTGGCGCTTGCAGAACTGATCGGGACTGGTGGCGACCATCTCCTCCGCCCAAGCGTAGAAGCGCATTTCCTGGGGCAGGTAGGGAACATAAGGCCCCGCGTTGAGTTCCTCCAATTCCTTTTCCTCACCGCGCTCGCGCTCATCCCAGAGTTTGAGGAAAAAGAAGTAGGAGAACTCCTCCAGGTATTCGGTCGTCTTGAGCGTGTCGTCGCGGAATACATTGGCGATGCGCCAGAGTTCTTCACCGAAAGATTGGAAATCAAGCATCTTGGGCATTGGGCGTCTCCTCATCGGGTGGATTCAAAATTTTCATGGCGTCGTCGGCCAGGGTCAGCAGTTCCTTGAGCGAGCCAAAGAGCGCCTTGACGCGGGCGACGCCCCCCTGGCCGTCGAGCCATTGGGAACGAAGCAATTGATCGGGTGTCAGCTCGGGGTTGGCGTGGCGGAAATCGCAAAGCATTTGCGCAAGCTCGCGCTGCTCGCGGTTCAAGTCCTTATCGAGCGCTCAGCGCTCAAAGACGCGGCGGCGCAGCAGGTCGAAATCGGCTTCGCCGAGGGCAATGGTGACGAAATCCTCGATGTCGGCTTCGGGTTCGCCATAAAGGTCGCGTAGCGTGTGAACGTCAAAGCCCATTGTGGCGAGGAAAGAATGGTCCATCGGAGTGCTGCCCTTGAAGTAACACCAGGAATAGACGGTTTGGACGAAACGCTCACGCAGGCCGTCTCGCGAAATGACCTTGCGCAGTTGGCTTTCGATCTGACGGCGGAGGTCTTCGAGTAACGCGGGCGCGAGAACTTCCGAACTTTCGAGCGTGACCGGCACGTCGAGGATAATCATCTCCTGAGGTTCAGGCTGTTCGGGTTCCTCCCCGCCGGTCGGTGGCTCGTCTCCTCCTTTACCCTCGCCGCGTTCGCGATCGATGATGGTCTCTTCCTCTTGTTCGATAGGTTCCTCGATCACGCCGGGCGTTTCGTTGGTGACGATCTCCTCGCCCTCTTCAAGCCGAGCATGGTGCAGCTCGTTATACTGCCGGATCAATGCGTAGCGCAGATTTACGGCGTGGCGGATGCCGGCGGCAAAGACGATGGTCTTGATCGGACCGCGGCGGCCGATGACCTCGAAATACTTCTCGGCGATCATGGCGTTACGTTGTGGCACATCCCCGGCGCGGCCCCACTGGTTCGGCTCGAAATCGAAGCCCATGTCGTGGACGCCGTGCAGATCGACATTCGTGTGAAACTTGAAATGGTGGCACTGGGCAAGTATCTCGTCCTGCTCTCCCTGGCGGATCGAGTAGCGATAGACCGGCCCCTGATACTGCCCCCTGTCGCAAAAATAGCGGTCGGTGCTTTGTGTTTCCTTGTCCGATGGCGTGGCGGTCAGGCCAAGACGGATTGCGCCGCTTTGGGCGAAATGCTCCAGAACGCCGTGCCAGTCGCCATAGTAGGAACGATGGCACTCGTCGAGGAAGACCAGCCCGAAGTGGTCGCGGGGGAAAGTTTCATATTTGCTGTGAACCGCGA
>JBDRTC010000306.1:0-3567 GCA_043824335.1 Planctomycetota bacterium
TGCCTCCCGCTACACGCACGCCGAGTGGCGGCATGTGCTGCAATTCCTGAGTTGCCGCAACGTGAAGGTGCTCGGCCTGACGCTGACCGAGAGCGGTGGGGACGGCATCTATCTCGGTGCCGGCAAGTCGGGAGTACCGAATAAAGATGTGCTCATCAAGGACGTGACGTGCCATCGCAACTATCGGCAAGGGATCAGCGTCATCACCGCCGAAAATCTGCTGATCGAGAACACGACGCTCAGCGACACCGCCGGCACGGCGCCGCAGGCGGGCATCGACTTTGAACCGAATCATCCCGATCAACGCATCGTCAATTGTGTGCTGCGAAATTGCGTCGCCCGGAATAACGCGGGAGGCGGCTTCGTGTCGTATCTGGCGAACCTCGACGCGAAGTCTGCTCCGGTGTCGCTGCGGATCGAGAATTGCACGTCCATCGGCAATCGGGGCGATGCGGTCGCCTTCATCACGCTCAACGCCCCCGATGCCGCCGTGACCGGGACGTTCGAACTCATCGGCTGCGAACTGCGAGACAGCTTGCACACCGGCATCGCGGTCGGCAACAATCCGGTGTCGGGTTGTCGCATTCAGATCAAGAATTGCTCCGTGATCAACACCGCGACCGCGAATCCGCTCGACGCTCCGATCGTTTTCACGGCAGGGGGCAGTTCGACGCAAGACCTCGGCGGCGCGACGTTTGAGAACGTGACGATCAACGACGCGATGAAGCGGCATCCAACCTTCAGAAGAGAAAGGAACAACACGATGATCTCCGGCCGGAGATTCCGCTGCGGATACGTCGTCGGCTTGTTGAGCTGCATTGCTGCCGGGACGCTGGCTGAATGTGCCGACTCGACAGGGCTCAAGTTAACACAGCCGCAACCTTATCAAGTCATTCAACGGATTGGGACGGCTCCCGGGGCCGGCTTTGCGGAGGTCGCCGTGCATGGTGATATCGCGGCGGACGCGAAACAATTGCAGAACGCGACGTGGGAGTATCGCGTTGTGCCGACGGCCGACGATGCGGCGAGACGCCGTAGCGAGTGGACAGGTCTGAACGCGACCGTAAACGGGGCGGCGTTCGAGGCGGTCGCACGGATCGCAGCCGGTGGGTGGTATCGGCTGGAGATTCGACTCGCCAAGGGCGACGACTCTGGCGCGGCTTCTTCGGTCGAGCCGATTGGCGTAGGCGAAGTATTCCTCGTTGCCGGGCAGTCGTACGCCACGAACTGCAATGACCAGCAACTGAAGGTGACTGATCCAAGTCAGCGAGTTGTTGCGTTCGATGCAGCAACAGAAACGTGGCGCGTCGCGAACGATCCCCAACCGGTTCCGGACGGCAGTGATGGCGGTTCGATCTGGCCGCCGCTGGGCGATGCTCTGGCGAAAGAGCTGCGCGTCCCCATTGGCTTCGCGAACGTGGCGGTCGGAGCGACCTCGTCGATGCAGTGGATACCGGAGGGTGCGCTGCATTCGCGATTGGTCAAGGTAGGAAAAACGCTCGGACAGTTTCGGGCGGTCCTGTGGCAGCAGGGAGAATCGGACGTCATTGCGAAGACATCGGCCGAGCAATACGTCGCGAACCTGGTGACGATCCGCGAGTCCGCCGCGAAGGGCTGGCGTTGTGACCCGTCGTGGCTGCTGGCGAAATCGACGCATCACCCGACGGTGTACAACGACCCCGAAGGCGAAGGCCGCATTCGAGGCGCGATCGCTCAGTTGCTAAAGCAGCCCGGATTCAAGGCGGGGCCCGATACCGACACGCTTAAGGGCGAGAACCGAGGCGACGCGAAATCACGCCGGCATTTCTCGGCGATCGGGCAAGAGCGCGCCGCCGAAATGTGGTTGGCGGCGATTCGCCGCGAGGTGATTCCCGACGTGGAGCAGGCTTCCGATCTCCCTGAATCGGAAAGGCACGCCGGAAACGCGCCCCGCGAAGCAGATTCACTGTTAGTCGGTGTCGCCGAAACCGACATCACGCCGCCGGTTCGTGATGCGCGACGGCAGCGTGCGGACCTGGATGAGCTTCGCGAATCCCGAGGTCGTCCGATCGGCAGGACCGATTGATCCGCAAATCGGCTTGCTGGCCATTCTCGACGCGAGCGGCCGCCCGCGCGGCATCGTCAGCAACTTTGCCCTGCATCTGGACACCGTCGGCGGGCTGAAGTGGAGTGCGGATTATCCATACTTCATCGAGCAGACATTGCGGAAGGCGGTCGGCACGTTACGCATCTGGATGCGACGATGCTCTTTGGATCGGGTTCCACGCAGGCGAAGGACACTGTTAGCGTGTATCTGTCGCAGCCGACCAATGCTCGTGTGATGTGGCTGCCTGCTCCACCACTTTGGTCCACGAATCCAGCCACCTTGTGCACATCGTCCGTCGATGCTCGGACGACCGACTCAGGCGAGTCTCCGTTCTGAAACATCAATGCGGGAGGATGCATCAGCCCCCACCGGTACTCCTCGATCAATTCTTCAAGCCGCACCGGCGTGACGCCAAGATCTTCGGCGAAGCGATCGGATGTACCATACCGGCTCCAAAGATGGAGACGCACAATGTCGGAAAAGGGCCGGCCAGACTTCCGCTCGATCCGCACAATCTCATCAGCGACTGGTATCTCGGACTGAATGCCGATTGCCGGCATAGCACATGCGCTGAGCGCGAACACGACAAAACAACACCTGACAAACCGTGTAACAAGAAGCGGAATCAAAGAACCAGTCTCCTGTTTCGGGGATTGGGATCAGTGACCGCGTTGCCTCGGCTATCTGCCGGCGCACTCCCTCTCGATGAACACTCGGGTCTATGGTACACTGGCTCATCGACGATGTCGACCAGCATCGCCTGTTCTCAGAAGGATGAAATCAAGACGGAGGGGAAACAATGAAAGCAATTCTCGGAATTATGGCCGCCGTTTGCATGGTCCCTCCTGGATTCAGTGCTTCATCTACACGGCTCGCGGGTTCACGCGGTTGAAGGACACCCAGCGCTTTCCCGATACCCGAAGGCCCGCTACACACAAGACCAACTCGCCGCCGTGGGTCCAGAACTACATTCCCGCTTGGCGCGAGCACCCCGGGCAGCCGAAGGCCTTCTGGGGCAACAGCACCGATCAACCCGTCTACAGCATTGTGGGTGAGGTCTCCCGCGACATGAAGTACCTCGCCGCTTGGGGCTGCAAACGAAGCAGCCTGATCGGCCAGGGATGGCACGACTGCCTGCACATCGGTGCGGACTTGCTTCTGGATTACGATGAAAGCGCGAACCGCACGGTCTCACATTTCAAGATGTACTTCATGGAGTTCGATCCGGAAAAGCTGCTACGGCAGTACAAAGAGGACTTCTCAGTCCCATAGCGGTCACGCAAGTGAACTCAAGACCGTTACCGTTCCCACTGTCCCGTTTTCTCATGCCTTTTGCGGGATGTCGCATCAAACCACCGTTATTTGGTCATGAGTGTACTGAGATGGCGCCAGTTTGACGGACACTTCGAGTGCTTGGGTTTCTTGGATGAGGCAAGGTACACTGTTGGTTCAGAGTACCGGTGCCTCTTCTCTTCTGTTCC
>JBDRTC010000307.1:0-5793 GCA_043824335.1 Planctomycetota bacterium
GTCGGCGGCAATCCATTCCTTATCTTGGCTGCAGGGATTCTGGTCCGCGCGGTGGCCGGGAGACCGCTCGCTGCAAAGCAGAGCCGCTAGTCTCAGATTCTCATGGGTATTTTGGGACGTCTCAAGAATGGACCCTAATACGAGGCGCGGGGCCGGCGCGCGGACCACGCCAAGTGGCCCCCGACTGGGGGAGGCTCTTGGGTGGCTGGCCTTGAGGAAGCTTCAGATGCGGATGTTGGTCAGCTACAATAATCGCGTACGATTCAGGGATTGTGGCTCAACGCAGAATCATCAGTTGGTGCGCTGATTCCTCCATCTGCTTGACTCAGGGAGAATTCAGATGTTCAGTCCCCAGTGGGTGCGGTACCTGGTGCTCAGCCGTACGGTGTTGAGCTTGGCCCTGGTGTTCTTGTGTGCGGTTCCGGCGAGCAACGCCGATGGGAAAGGAGGTCTCAAGTTCTCACCGCGGTGTCTGATGGTTAATCCGAACGAGGGTTGTGCTATTGGCGACGTGAACAACGACGGCAAGCCGGACATCATTTCCGGTACGCACTGGTTTGCCGCGCCGGACTTCGTGCCGCGACCGGTCCGAGACATCCCGCAGATCTCGCTGGGGTTCGGCAGCAAGGGGTTCTATGCCAACAACGCCGACATGATCTGGGACGTGGACGGCGACGGCTGGAAGGACGTGATTTCAGGTGGTTGGACCGAGTCGGAGATCATGTGGTACAAAAACCCGGGCAAGATGGCGCTGGAACGGGGATGGAAATGGGAGCCGCACCTGCTGGTCAACGCGCGGGCGGAGAATGAGGCGTTTCACCTCCGTGACATGGACGGTGACGGCGTGCCGGAAATTGTGGTCCACTGCTGGGTCAAAACTGCACCCTTGGTCGCATGGAAGCTGACTGTGACCGACGACGGCAAACCCACCGCCAAGCGGATCGTGCTCGGCGAGAACGGTTCCGGACATGGGTTTGCAGTAGGGGACGTCAACGGCGACGGACGCGTGGATATCCTATGCGGCGTGGGCTGGTACGAGTGCCCAGCCGGCGATCCATTGGCTCGGCCTTGGAGATTCCATCCCGAGACTGCGCTTCCGACAGCCAGTTCCCCATGGGTGGTCACAGATGTCAACGGCGACGGGCGCAACGACTTGGTTCGGGGACGGGGCCACGATTACGGTGTCTACTGGTGGGAGCAGGGCGAACCCAAGCCCGACGGGACCACCACCTGGAGCGAGCACGTCATCGACAAGTCGTGGTCCCAGGCCCACAGCATGGCCTGGGCCGACCTGGACGGTGACGGCCGGGGCGAGCTGATCACGGGTAAGCGCGTGCGCGGCCACGGTGGGCGCGATCCTGGGGCCGACGAGCCTCCGGCGCTCTTCTATTACCGTTGGGACTCGCGCGTCGAGAAGTTCATCCGCTACACCATCGCCCCGCCTGGTGCAGGCGTAGGCACGGGCATGCAGATCCGCGTTGCCGATATGACCGGCGACGAACGTCCGGACATAGCCGTGGCAGGGAAAACGGGAACGTACCTATTGATCAACGAAGGCCGAGAAGCCAGGTCAGCGTTGGAGATGTCCGAGGAAAAGCGACCATAGGAATCGTCTTCAGCATCCGGTCTGCGTTGGCCTCAACGTCGGCCCTTCTGGTCTTTGCACCGGTCAGCTCGGCGTGATGTGGGGCTCCGCCGACCCGGGTGGTCGCACCGGCGGGAGCTCCCGGACTCAGCTACTCTGTGCCTTCTTCGGGAATCGGCCTCCCGAGGGGATTCGGGCTAACCGGCCATCCGAGCGCCCCATCTATCCACCCTGCGTGGCACACTCCTCAGAGGGGTGCGGTCTTCCCGCGAATGACGCCGGAGTCCGCCCTGCACGCCCCCTCTTACGGGTGGAGTCCGTGATGGCTTCCGCCATCGTCCAGAAGCCTCTGCCAAAGGCTTCTCAACGCGCCCGATTTAACGAACGTATTGCGGGATTGATTGACGAGAACTTCGGCGCTCGCAGCCTGGCCGACCGCTGAAACTCGACGGGCTTGGAGACCACGAGCACCACCTGGGTGTCGGCCGAGATCACGAAGATCGGCAGCAACTTGCGGTGCCGCCACCGAGCCGTGACAATGAAGATGTGGCCCGGAGTGTTTCCGGGCGAACGTGGTCCAATAACTCCCCGCTCGAATATGGGAAGCCGCGTTTCGGCTAAGAGGGGTGTGTACGAGCCCGCAAGGGAAAGGGGTACCGACAATGCCAACAGAAAAAGTCTACGCCCAGCCCCAACGAGGGCACGTTTCTCTCGGAGGCCCGCTGCGGGCGCTGCTGTTCTTGGTCCCAGTCGTCATCCTCGGCCTCGTACTCTTCTTGGCGTTGAGGCCGATGACCGAGGCTAGAGTGATCGCCGCAGCCGTGACCGAGGTCGCATTTGCGGTCCTCTGGGGAATCCTCGTCCCCGGCTTGCGCGTGGCAGCCCAGTGGGAACGGGGGGTTGTGCTCAGGCAGGGCAAGTTTCTTGCGATTCGAGGACCAGGGATACTCTATATCATCCCCTTTATTGACAACGTTAGATTCGTTGACCCGCCCGCGCCGTAGGGCGGATCATGTTCGGCACCGAGAACCACCATTCTCGCTAAGATGCCGGTAGCCCCTTCCCCAATCCCCCCCCTGTAGTCTCGATTGAACATCGAGGTTTTCCCATGGCACGCCCCACACTCCATTCCATTACGTGGTCCGATGGGTGGAAGGAAGACCGTGTGAGCTTCATTCCCGAGGAGATGGCACCATGTTTCCCATTGCAGCTTGAGGACAGAGAGCTTCGTTGCTGGGTAACCTATCCTGACAAAGGGCACGGGCAAGCCAAACGCAAGAAGAAGGGGAAATCTCGCCGCCAGAAGCCCAAGCTATGGGCAGTAGTGATAATTGAAGAATTGCAGCAAGCAGACGCCTTTGCATACGAGGTTGCCCTGAGAAGGATATACAAGAAGGAAGATCGCATCATCAGAGTGTGGGTAAAGAACGACCCAGACGACCAGTCTGATGAAGCCAAGGTGCTCAGCTTCATATCTCCCCAGCCTGAGCAACTTGACGCACTTGAGCAACACCTGGTCCATCTGGCTGCCAAGCGGGTGTATTACGCAATTGCGGAGACGTGGCCGTTGTGCCAAAATCATGACTCGAACGGCCGCCGCCATTCCCATGCCGGTTGGCAACTTCAGTAGTTCCACATTTGGCTATGTTCGGCGGCGTGCTGTAAGTCGTTCGTAGGTCTGGCGATCGAGCCCGAGGGTGTTGTCGGCTCCGAGAGCCTTTTGATATGATCTGCCTAGGATTAGTTTCCGGCCCTGATAACTCTGCTCTCGAAGAACGTTGTCGATTTGTGATGAGAACTTGTGAAAGCGCGCGAAAATCAAAGGCCGACTTGTTCACCCGGCCGTGCATCCTGCGGAACATGGAGAACGTGATGCTCGACATGATCGAGCGGCCGGAGATGGCGCACTACCTGTTCGACAAGTTCACCGCGTTTTACAGCGAAGACATCACGCGGGCCTTGGAGGCGACCGGCGGAGGATTCGACATCTATTGCGAGTGGAGCGACTATGGGACGCAGCGGGCCTTGTTGATCTCGGTCCCCATGTTCCGCGAGTTCCTCGCCCCGTACTTGAAGCGGATGATCGACGTGTGCCACTCGGCGGGGGTCAAGTTCATGGCCCACAGTTGCGGTGCCATCCGCCCGCTGATCCCCGATTTGACCGGGCTGGCCGTGGACATCCTCGACCCGATCCAGGTCGCGGCGGAGGGGATGGAGCCGGCGGCGGCTACATCCTCGCCTCCAGCCACGACATCAGCGCCGATACGCCCCCTGAAAACATCGTTGCCGTGTACGACCCGGCGCTGCGCAGCGTCACTTGACCGCAGGACGATAGATCGGACACGCCATGTCGATATTTCTTCACATGCCTTAATCGGGAGACTCTCATGGGAGTTCATGGTACGCTCGCGGCCCTGTTGCCGGCCGCCACGATAATCCTCGTTTTTAACTCGCCGGTCCGGGCGGGCGAAGGAGATTCGGCGGCGTGGACCCCGCCGTTGTATGCGTTTTGCGTGGAGGCGGGAGTGCCGGGAATGAAGCCCCGGTCGTTGGCCGAGCAGGTCGCGATGCTTCACAAACTCGGTTTCGACGGGGCCGCCTACCCCTTGTGGCTCGGCGACCAGCTCGACAAGAACCTGGAAACGCTCGACCGCGCCGGCTTGCCGTTGTACATGGTGGAGACAACGGTCGATCTGAGGAGGCCCGACCGACCTTGGGATCCCCAGGTGCCGGCGGCGATCGCCCGGCTCAAGGGTCGGCCCGTCACGATCTGCGTGCCGCTGGTCGGGCTCAAGCCCGCCGATCCCCAGGGGATGGACCCGGCAGTGAGAATCCTCCGCGAGTTGGCGGACCTCACGGCCAAGTCCGGGCTGCGGGTGTCGATCTATAATCACGTGGACCATTGGGCGGAGCGTATTCCGTTCGCGCTGGAGGTCGTCAAGAGCGTCGATCGTCCGAACGTCGGCGTGAACTTCAACCTCTGCCATTGGCTCAAAGTCGAAGGCAACAGGGACTACCGGCCCTTGATCCGCCAGAACGCGGACAAGATCTTCACCGTGACCCTTTGCGGCGCCGAGGTGGGCGCCGAGACATGGACCAACGGCCTGATCCAGCCGCTCGATCGGGGCGACTTCGACAACCGTCAGCTGCTGGCCACGCTCCGCGAGGCCGGCTACCGAGGGCCGATCGGCCTGATGTGCTACGGCGTTCCCGGCGACGCCCAGGAGCACCTTGCCCGCTCGATGACGGTGTGGAACAGCTGGCAGGCCGACTGGATTAAACAACCCTGACAGGATGGCAGCACATGAAACGATCGACACACGGCGTGCGAGGGGTCCCCCGCCGCGGGTTTCTCTCGGGTGCGATGGCGGTCGGCGCCCTGGGGGCTGCCGGGGCGCAAGCCCAGACCCCGGCGAGCGTGGCGTCCCAAGACTATCGCATCCAACGGGGACGGATCAAGTTCTCCGTGTTCGACTGGTGCTTTGCTTCCATGCCCATGGATCGGTTCATCCGCGCCTGTCACGCCATGGGAGTGCCCGCGATGGACGTGGACCAAGAGTACTACCCCTTGCTGCGGCAATTGGGCATGAAGGTCGCCATGACGAGGAGCCACGTCTTCACGGTCGGGCCGGTCTGCCGCGAAAACCACCCCATGTGCATCGAGCAGCTTCGCTCGGGCATCGACCTCGCCGTGCGATGGAACTGCTCCCACGTGATCGCCTTCACGGGAAATCGCAAGAAGGGCGTTTCCGACGAACAAGGCGCCCGCAATTGCGTGGACTGCTGGAAGCAAGTCGTCGGGCACGCGGAACGGAAAGGCGTGAACGTCTGCTTGGAGATGCTCAACAGTCGCGACGACAGCCACCTGATGAAAGGCGTTCCCGGCTACTTCGGCGACGACGTGGAGCGGTGCATCGACTTGATCCGGCGGGTCGATTCGCCCCGGATGAAACTGCTGTTCGACGTCTATCACGTGCAAATCATGAGCGGCGACGTGATCCGCCGCATCCGGCAGTACAAGGAGTACATCGCCCACTACCACGTCGCCGGCGTGCCGGGCCGCGGCGAGCCGGACGAAACCCAGGAGATCAATTACCCCGGCGTGATGCGGGCCATCCTCGACACCGGTTACACCGGCTACGTTTCCATGGAATTCATGCCCACCTGGCCCGACAAGCTCGCCGCCCGGCGCAGCGCCATCCGCCTGT